>SKKM01000049.1 GCA_007121485.1 Wenzhouxiangella sp.
GAGCCCGAATGCCGATCGGCCACGGCCTCGGCTTCGGCCACCAGCTGTGCACCGGGATCGGCCTGGTCCGGCTGCAAGCCAGACCAGATCAACTGCGAATCCATCCGCGCCCAGGGCGGTTGGGGCAATGCCAGCAGGGTCCGCCGAATCTCGGCCCACACCGGCCAGCGCCGACTGATCGCCAACGAGGTCATCTCCGGCAACAGCAGAGGCAATGCCTCCGGACAGCGAACGACGAAGCCCTCGAAAATGGCCTCGCGCTGATCATCGGGTAGTTCAGGAGCGGGCAGATCCGGTCGCCAATGCAGGCGATCCAGTCCCGCCCAGGGCAGGTCTTCGGCGAGCGCCTCGAGTGAGGCATCGTCGCCTTGCAGGCGCGCAAGCAGCCAGGCGCGCTCTTGGTCGTCCAGGTCCGGGCGCTGCCGGTACGCATCGGCGACTGCCTCATAGCGATGTTCAGCGTCGATGTTCAGGGAGATCAGGCCCTGCCGCAGGCGCTCCAGCATCACACCACCGGGCACGGCCGCGAGGTCCTGATCCAGCCGATCGCCAACCGCCAGCACACAGTCGCCGGCGCCCATGCAGGCTTCCAGTTCGGCACGCCAGCGGTCCAGGCGCTCAAGCTCGGCAGATTCCGGCAGGCAGACCGAAGCATGGACTGCCTGGCCAAGCATCAGCAGAAACAGCGCTATCCACGTCAATGTCCGAATTGCTTGTCTCCAGACTGCGACGGGTTTCAGCATAGCCAAGCCCGGCGGCCCGGGCAAACCACGGCTTTTTTAGTCAACGCGCACGCGCATGCCGGCGCGATGGTGGTCGGCCGGATGGGCGATGACGCGCTGTCCGGGCTCCAGCCCGTCCAGGATCTGGGTGCGCAGGCCGCTGCGGCGGCCAGGCTCGACGGCTGTGGCCTGGGCACGGTCGTTTTCGATTACAAAAACATGCCATTCGCCGTCGCGCCGGAACAGCGCGCTGGACGGCACCTGGACGACATCGTCGTCTTCCCACAGCACGAAGCGCACCTCGACCCGAAAGCCTTCGCCCAGGCTTGCCCAGTGCTCGCGATCGGAGGTCAACTGGACCATGACCGGCACGCGCTGCTCTTCCACCCCCAGCGCCGAGACCTGGCGGAAACCGGCCGGCTCGACCCGGCGCACCCGGCCCTCCAGCGCCGCTTCCCCACCCCAGCGGTCGATTTCGGCGCGCATGCCGGGACGCACGCGCACCGCGTCCATGCTCAGCAGGTCGACCTGGATTTCCAGGTCGTCGAGGTTGCCAATCTCGAGCACACGCTCGCCGGCCTGGACCACGCCCTCGCAGCAGCGGTCGCGACGCAGGATAACGCCGGAGACCGGCGAGGCCACGCTCAGCACGCGCTCTTCGTCCGGACTGCGTTCGCCCTCGGCGATCTCGATCACCGCGCGGGCGTTTTCGACTTCGAAGCGCGCCGCCTCGACCGCGGCCCGGGCCGCCCGTTCAGCCGATCGCGCGCGGTCGCGTGCACTTTGTGCTCGGTCCATTTCCGTGGCCGAGACCAGATTGCGCTCGTACAGGGTCTGCTGGCGCTCGAACTCGTTGGCGGCAAAGCGTGCCTCGGCCTGGGCGTTGTCGTACTCGGCCTCGGCAGCCTGGAAGCGGGCGCGCGCCGCCTGCAGGGTCTCGCGCGCCTGCTCGCGGGCGCGGGCATCCAGTGCCGGGGCCGGACTGGGCTCGATGCGGAACAGGGGCTGACCGGCCTCGACCGGATCGCCCGGCTCCGGCTCGACCCGGCGCAGGAAACCGCCGATCGGGGCCGAGACGGTGAAGGTGTCGCGCAGGCGCGTGCGGCCCTCGTCCTCGACGTATTCCACGAAGGGCTCGGCCGCCACCTCGAAGGCGCTGACCGAGACGGGGGCCGGACGCAGCGCCAGGACCACCAGCGCCAGTACGACCACGCCAGCCAGGATCAGGATCAGTTTCTTGGTCTTGCTCATAATCGTCTTCCTATTCGGTCTTGAGCGCCGAAACCATGTCCAGCCGATTCAGCCGGCGCGCGATCAGGCCCATCGAGGCCACTGCCGCCAGCATCACCGCCAGGGCCGAAAACGCGTAGATGCCCGGCGAGAGCACGAACGGCAGCCGGAACATCTCGCTGGCCAGGGCCTGGTTGGCCAGCCAGGCCAGCCCGGTGCCGACCACCCAGCCGATCGGGATGGCCAGCGCCACCAGCACCACCATCTCGCCGGCCAGGATCCAGCCGACCTCGGCCCGGGTGTAGCCGAGCACGCGCAGCGAGGCCAGCTCGCGCTCGCGCTCGGCAAAGGCGATGCGCGCATTGTTGTAGACCACGGCGAAGGCCACGGTTGCCGCCAGCGCCAGCAGAATGCCCATGAAAGCCAAGAAGGTTTCGCCCAGGTAGTCGCGGATGTTCTGCTCGGCCTGGGCGATCAGGCCGATGCTGGCGATCCTGGGGTGTTCCCACAGGCGGTCGAACAGTTCCGGCTCCAGCGCGCGGTCGGTCAGCAGCCACACGCCGCTGATGGCCGGGCCCTCGCGCAGCGCGCGGTTGAGTGCGCGCCGCTCCATGTACACGCCGGTGCCGAAGGGTTCATCGACCAGCTGCACCAGCGGGATCTCGAGCACGCGCCGGTGGCCTTCCATGATTTCGACTTCGACGCTCTGGCCGGGTGTGAGGCCCAGATCCTCGGCCAGCCAGCTGGTCATCGCCAGGCCTTCCTCGGGCAGGCTTTGCGGGCGGTAGGCGGCATCGAGCAGCTGGTTCAGCCGGGGCGTGGGCTCGAGTCCGCGCAGGCTGGTGCGATGTTCGCGGTGGCCGGCGCGCAGGCGCACCGGCACGGCGCGGTAGGCCTCGACCTGGCGCACGCCGGGCAGCGCGCGCAGCTCGGCCAGCGCGCGCTCGGGCGTGGGGTCGGTAAAGCTCACGTGCACGTCCATCAGCAGGACCTTGCCGTACTGCACGTCCATCATGTGATTGACCGAGCCGAACTGGTAGCTGCCGAGCAGGACCAGGGCGCAGGACAGGCCGATTCCCAGGGCCGACATCGAGGCCTTGAAGCGGTGCCGGCCCAGGTTGCGCAGGATGATGCGGGTCGGCTGGTCGAGCAGACGCTCCAGGTGGGTGCGCTCCAGCCAGCCGCGCTTGAAGCTCTCCGGCATGGGCGGGCGCATGGCCTCGGCCGGCTGCTCGGCCAGCGCCCGGGCCACGGCACGCCCGGCGCCGAGCAGGGCCGCGCCGGCCGCCACGCCCACGCCCAGTGCCAGCACGCGCGGCTGCAGGCGGAAATGCCACTCGGGGAAGCGGAAGTACTCGGCGTAAACGCCGGCCAGGCCGCCGGCCGCCCAGGCGCCCAGCAGCAAACCGAACGCTGACCCGGCCAGCGCGATCAGGGCGGCATAGGCCAGGTAGTGGCCGGCGATCTGCGCGTTGCTGTAGCCGAAGGCCTTGAGCACGGCGATCTGCTGGCGCTGGGTGCGGATGATGCGGCCCATCAGCACGCTGATCAGGAAGGCCGCCACGCTTAAGAAAATCGCCGGCAGCACCGTGGCCAGCACGCGCATGCGGCCCTGGTTCTCGGTGACGAAGAAATGCGAGGTCTGGTCGTCGCGCCCGTAAGCGCCGGTGCCGCCGTACAGGGCCAGCACGGCATCGACCGCCTCGATCACGGCGGCTTGTTCAGCACCGGCCTGCAGAGTCAGGCCGGCGTGGTTGAACGCACCGTCCATGTCGTAGGCCCGAGCCAGGGCGCGGCGGTTCATCCAGAGTACGCCGAAGCGCTCGTAGTCGGGCATCAGGTCGGCCGGCCCAACCTGGTAGATGAACTCCGGCGACAGCGCGATCCCGGCCACGCTCAAGGTTTCGAGCCGGCCGTTGATGATGGCCTGGAGACGATCACCGGCGCGCAGACCATGGGCTTCGGCGAAGGGTTCATTGAGCAGCACCTGGTCGGAGCGCCCCGCTTCGGGCAGGCTGCCCTCGCGCAGGTGCAGGCGGTTGACCAGCGGCTGGCGGCCGTCGGGAATCGAGACCAGCAGGCCGCGCACCGGGTCGTCGAAGCCCTCGACCTCCAGCCGCACGGGGGCCTGGACGCGGGTCTCGACCTGCTGCACGC
>SKKM01000059.1 GCA_007121485.1 Wenzhouxiangella sp.
GAGCGGTTCGGCGAGGCCTGCGCCTCCGCTTCGGCCAATGCATGTGACGGCGTCAGCACGCTCAGGCCGAGGGTCACAAGGGCGATTGATGTCCAGCGCATCGGCCTGGCCTCATGTCAAACAGGACAGCCAGCATAGCGCAGATGCCTTGTGCGCCGAAGCCTGGAGCATGGCGGCTCCATGGGCGCACCCGGAAGCCCAACCCCACCGCCCGCTTGACTACAATCGAAAGCAGGACTCCGGTTCACACCGGAGCAGGGTTCCAGGCTCCAGCGGGAGGAAAGTCGATGAATCCGACCGATACCATGCGCGCCTTGCTGCTGCGGGCCACGCAGGCACTGACTCCAGGGTCACGGCCGCTGGAGCGCGTGGACTGGCCGCAACCCCAACCCGGGCCAGGCGAGGTGCTGATCGCGGTCCATGTCTGCGCGGTCTGCCACACCGAGCTGGACGAGATCGAGGGGCGCGTTGCGGCGCAGCTGCCGGTGATCCCGGGGCACCAGGTGGTCGGCAGCATTTGCAAGCTGGGTCCCGGCGTCGAGGTACCCGCGATCGGCACCCGCGTCGGCGTCGGCTGGATTCATTCGGCCTGCGGGGAATGCGAGTGGTGCCGATCGGGCCGGGAGAATCTGTGTCCTGATTTTCACGGCACCGGTTGTCACGCACACGGCGGCTATGCCGAGTTCATGACCGCACCGGCCGCCTTCGTCCATCCCATCCCAGATGCCCTCGGCGACGAGCAGGCCGCACCCATGCTTTGCGGCGGCGCCATCGGCCTGCGCAGCCTGCGCCTGGCCGGACTGGACAACGGCCAGGCCCTGGGCCTGACCGGCTTCGGCGGTTCCAATCACCAGGTGCTGCGGCTGGCGAGGATTCTCCATCCCGAAAGCCCGGTGCTGGTCTGGGCACGCGACCCGGACCAGCGCGAGCGCGCGCTGGCCGACGGCGCGGCCTGGGCCGGCGATACCGAAGACGAACCGCCGCTGCAGCCGGCGGCCATCATCGACACCACCCCGGTGTGGAAGCCCGTCGTGGCGGCACTGGCAGCGCTCGCACCCGGCGGCAAGCTGGTGGTCAACGCCATCGCCAAGGAGACCAGCGACATCGATGCGCTGACCGGCCTGGACTACCCGGCTCACCTGTGGCGCGAAAAGACCATCCAGAGCGTGGCCAACGTCACCCGCGCCGACATCGCCGACTTCCTCGCCCTGGCGGCCGAGCACGCGTCGCTGCGTCCGCGCACCCAACTGCGGCCGCTGGCCGAGGCCAACGAGGCCTTGCTGGAAATGCGCTTCGGATCGATCCGGGGTGCAACCGTGTTGTCCATGGGCAGCCCAGAGTGATTGGGGCTGGCTCTCACCCCCGCATTCCTTCTTCCGGCACCAGGTCCACCGAGCAAACGCCAGATCGGGGCGGGGTCGAAGCAGAATGCCGGCGAGCCGCAAATGCGCCTGTGGCACTGGCTGCACGCCGTTCGGTTTCCGCCTCGCGCCTGCAGCAGGGATCAGGCCGAGTCGAGCCTGATTCGTTCCACCACCTCCTGGGCCGAACGCACGGCCGTTTCCAGCAGCGGCACGCCCTCCCAGGCCCATGACCCGCAGTAGAACACCCGCCGGTCCGGTTGCCGATGCCATTGCCGCACCGTCTCCGGCACCGCCTGGCTTTGCCCGTTGACTACCGCGCGCTGCAGGGGGATGCGGCGGATGACCTGGTCGGGGTCCAGCTCGATGATCGGATTCCAGCTCTGCAGCACCGGCGGGCGATCGCTCAGGGTCGGTTCCACCGCGTTGACCCATACCGTGAACATGGATTGGCCCAGTTCGCGATCCATCAAGAAATTGAGCGCCGTCCAGTCGCTTTGCCGGCGCGGCATGGCGCGCAGATCGCGATGGACCACCAGTTCGCCGTCGACGTAAGGGACTCGGGCGAGAAAATCGCGCTCCTGCCCGAACTGCCCGTCGTCGAGAAAGTCCAGATGATTGGCCTGGGTGGCGACGATGACGCGATCGAACACCGCTTGTCCGAGCTTGCCGTTGGCGACCAATACGCCTGCATCCAGTTGCCGGATCGATTCGATCGGGTGTCCGGCATGGAGCGGGATTTCCCGACCCAGCTCGGCCGCGAGTCGCGCCGTGCCGCCGGTCAGGCGGCGCAGTCGGCCCGCAGTCAATATCGCTTCCAGCAAGTCCAGCAGCTGACCGGCCGGCCAGGCATTGAGCTGTTCCTCATCGCAGGTACAGATCGTGGCCAGGATGGGCAGGATCAAGCCACGCCAGAACAGCCGATCCGGATCGTGCCGGGCGACGAACTCGGCCAGGGGCAGATCCCGCTCTGCAGCCTGAATGCGGCGCGTGGTCCTGATCAAACCGAACATTCCAGCTGCAAATCTGAGGTTGCGCAGACTCAAGTGACGCCAGGCGCCAATCATCGGCCAGCCCGTCACCGGCATATGGCGACTGCGAAACCAGCTTTGGCCGTCCAGCCAGCTGCAGGACACATCGACATTGGCCGCAAAGGTATCGATACCCACGGTCCTGGCCAGTGCCAGGGTCCGGTCCCACCGGCCCTCGCCCATGACCCGCAGCGGGACATCCACCCGGCCGCCGTCCACCTGCAGGCTGTGCGCAGCCATGCCCAGCGCATTTTGGGACTCGAACAGGCAGACCTCGTGGCCAAGCTGCCGACAGCCGTAAGCCGCCGCCAGACCCGCCATCCCGCTACCGATAACCGCGATCCGCTGTGTCATTGATCCCCTGGCAATCCGAAACAGGCACTGGTCGAATTCGGCCGCAACTCGCCCCCCGAAGCCGTTGGGCCCGCCCGTCAGTAGCGTAGGCCGAAACCGTATGGAAAAAGCGGATCATATTCCGGATCGCCGATCCGGAGCGGGACCTGGCCGGCGTCGCGCGGCCAGGTGAATCCGAGCCGGCCGCTGAAGTTGTATTCGCCGAACAGCACCTCGGCAATTCCCAGACCCTCGGATCCGGGGAGCCAGGCCGCAACCAAGGCGTCCGACCACGCAAGCTCTTCGGTCACCAGCAGTGGCCGACCGGAGATCAGCACCGTGACCACCCGGGTGCCCTGCTCGTGATAGGCGCGAATCAGCTCGCGTTGCTCAGGACTCAGCACCAGTTCTTCGGCACGGCGGTCGCCCGCCCCCTCGGCGTAAGGCGTCTCACCGACGACGATGATGGCCACGTCGGCGTCATCGCGGACACCGTCCACTCCGGCGTCGATGACCCGCTCGCGGCCGATCAGCTGGCGGATGCCGTCGATGATGCTGGTCGCGCCCTCGACCGGGCGCGCGGGAAAGCCGTACTGATCGGCATGGGCGCCCTGCCACTTCTTGGTCCAGCCGCCGCTCTGGTAGGCGACGTTGTCGGCATGCGACCCGGCCACGATGACGGTGCTGTCCTTGTCCAGCGGCAGGATGCCGTCATCGTTCTTCAATAACACCAGCGACTCGCGCACGGCCTGGCGGGCGATGTCGCGATGCGCCTGTGAGCCCATGGTGTCGGCGCACACGGCAGAGCTCAGCGGCTGATCGAACAGGCCAAGCCGGAGCTTCATCCTGAGAATCCGGGTCACGGCGTCGTCGATGCGCGCCATCGGCACCCTGCCGTCTTCGACCAGCTGCACGATTTCCGGCAGTCCCTCGCGCCAGGACTGGACCAGCATGAACATGTCGATGCCGGCGTCGAGCGCCTGCTCCAGCGTGAGACCACTCATCGCCACGCCTTCCCAGTCGGTGATGACCACGCCATCAAAGCCGAGCTCATCTTTCAGCAGATCGGTCAGCAGGGTACGCGAACCGTGCACCGGCTCGCCGTTGACCGAGCTGAACGAGGCCATGATGGACACCGTGCCACGGTCGATCGCATCTATGAAGCCGGGCATGTGCATCTCGCGCAGCTCCGCGTCGGAAATGATGGCGTCGCCCCGGTCGATCCCGTCCTCGGTCGCGCCGTCGGCGATGAAATGCTTGGCGGTCGCGCCGACCGAGGCCGGGTGCGTAAGGTCCGTGCCCTGGAAGCCTTCGATCAGCGGCGCAGCGAACAGGCGCTGCAGCTCGACCGTCTCGCC
>SKKM01000215.1 GCA_007121485.1 Wenzhouxiangella sp.
GCCTGTTCTTTCAGAACCGCTACAACTTCGCCCAGAATCTGCGCGTTTCGGTGCGCGGCTTCGGCGCGCGCTCGCCGTTCGGCATCCGCGGGGTGCGCCTGCTGGTGGACGGCTTCCCGCAGACCCTGCCCGACGGCCAGGCCCAGGTCGACGGCATCGATCTGGAGTCGCTGGCGTCGGCCGAAGTGCTGCGCGGCCCCAGTTCGGCCCTGTACGGCAACGCTTCGGGTGGCGTGCTCAGCCTCAGAACCCAGGACGGCCGCGGCCTGGGTCCGGAAGCGCAGGCGCGCGCAACCTGGGGCAGTTTCGGCTTCCAGCGCCTGGGCGTCAGGGCCGGCGGGCAGTTCGATGAATGGAATGCCTACGTCAGCGCCTGGGACCTGCGCTACGACGGCTACCGTGACCAGAGCCGCACCGAGACCCGCCTGCTCAATGCGCACCTGGGACGGGAGCTGGGAGCGGGACGGCACCTGGGCCTGGTCCTGACCGTGGCCGACCAGCCCATCGGCCAGGACCCGGCAGCCCTGAATCGCGACCAGCTGGCGGTCGATCGCCGCGCAGCCGGCGGCCAGGCCGTGCAGGTCAACTCGCGCCAGGAAGTCAGCCAGTTCCGTTTGGGCTTCAGA
Source organism: Wenzhouxiangella sp. (assembly GCA_007121485.1). GTDB lineage: Bacteria > Pseudomonadota > Gammaproteobacteria > Xanthomonadales > Wenzhouxiangellaceae > Wenzhouxiangella. The sequence continues at coordinate 627 of SKKM01000215.1, forward strand.
TACGAAGACACGACCAGCCTGCCCGGGGAACTCAAGGCCTACGCCTTCGTGTCGCAGCGCGATTTCAAGCAGCAGCTGCCGAGCACCTTCTTTCCCAGCCTGATCGAGTTCGACCGCGACTTCTTCGGCGGCGGGCTGCAATACACCGATCTGCTCGATGTCGCCGGTCCCGACACCCGTTACACCGTGGGCGTGGACCTGGCGCGCCAGCGCGACGATCGGCGCCGCTTCCGGGTCACGCCGACGGCCGAGCGCGCCGCGCAGACCCAGGACGAACTGCAGCGCGCCGACAACGGCGGCGTGTTCGCCCAGCTGGACCTGGGCTTGAGCGAGCAGTGGCGCGCCGTGCTCGGCCTGCGCTATGACCGCATCACGCTGGACATCGACGACTTCTTCGGTGAGCGTCTGGGCAGCGGCCGGCGCAACTTCGACGAGTTCAGCTGGACGACCGGCCTGAACTACATGATCAGGCCCGGCCGACAGTTCTACCTCAACGCCGGTACGGCTTTCGAGACGCCGACCTTCACCGAGATCAAGGACGCCGCCGGAGGCGTCGGCTTCAGCCTCGACCTGGAGCCGCAGCGCGCGCGCAACCTGGAATTCGGGCTGCGTGACGAGACCCTGGCCAATCTGGATTTGAGCGCTGCGCTGTTTCGCGTGCATACCCGCGACGAGATCATCATCGTCGCCGCCCAGGATGGCCTGAACATCTTCGACAACGCTGGCCGCACGCGCCGCGACGGGCTGGAGCTGGGCGCGGAGTATCGCTTCTCGGAGCGCATGAGCTTCAGCGCGGCCTACACCTGGTCGCGCTTCCGCTTCACCGAGTTCCGTGACGCCACCTCGCTGTTCGACGGCAACCGCCTGCCGGGCCTGCCGGAGCATGCCCTGTTTGCCGAGCTTGCCTGGCGCGCCGACAGCGGCTGGTTCGCGATCGCCGATACGCTGCTGGTCAGCGCGGTGTATGCCGACAACGCCAATACCGAGCGCGTGGCCGGCTACGGCCTGATCAACGCCCGCGCCGGCCGCGCGTTCAGTTCCGCTGGGCTGTCCTGGGAGGCCTTTGGCGCCCTGAACAACCTGACCGACCGCGAGTATTTCAGCAACATCCGGGTCAACGCTGCCAACGGCGCCTTCTTCGAGGCCGCACCGGAGCGCAACGTGTTTTTCGGCCTGCGGGTGGGCCTCTAAGCCTGCGTTTACAAGACCGAAAGAAGGGTTCGGTTTACCATGTTCGGATGAAACGGGTTCGGCCATTCCGTGGTCGAACCCCTGGCCGACCACGGATGCCCGACCATGAACCAGAAATACCGCCGCCGCCTGCCCGGATACGACCTGGACTTTTTTGACGCCCGCGCCGCCGTCGAGGACATCGCGCCCGGCGCCTGGGCCGGTCTGCCCTACGTCTCGCGCGTGCTGGCCGAAAACCTGGTGCGGCGCTGCGAGCCGCAGCGCCTGACCGACAGCCTCAGGCAGATCATCGAGCGCAAGCGCGAGGTGGATTTTCCGTGGTTCCCGGCCCGCGTGGTCTGCCACGACATCCTCGGCCAGACCGCGCTGGTCGACCTGGCCGGCCTGCGCGACGCCATCGCCGACAAGGGCGGCGACCCGGCCCAGGTCAACCCGGTGGTGCCGGTGCAGCTGATCGTCGACCACTCGCTGGCCGTGGAGCACGCCGGCTTCGAGCCCGACGCCTTCGAGAAGAACCGCGAGATCGAGGATCGCCGCAACGCCGACCGTTTCCACTTCATCAACTGGACCAAGGAGGCGTTTGACAACGTCGACGTGATCCCGCCGGGCAACGGGATCATGCACCAGATCAACCTGGAGCGGATGTGTACGGTGGTTGAAGCGCGCGACGGCGTTGCCTTCCCCGACACCCTGGTCGGCACCGATTCGCACACCCCGCACGTGTGCGCGCTGGGCGTGATCGCGATCGGGGTAGGGGGGCTGGAAGCCGAGAATGTGATGCTGGGCCGGGCGTCCTACCTGCGCCTGCCGGACATCGTCGGCGTGAAGTTGAGCGGCAAGGCGGCGCCCGGCATCACCGCCACCGACGTGGTCCTGGCCCTGACCGAGTTCCTGCGCAAGGAGCGCGTGGTCGGCGCCTGGCTGGAGTTCTTCGGCGACGGTGCGCGCACGCTGACCGTCGGCGATCGCGCGACGATTTCCAACATGACCCCGGAATACGGCGCCACGGCGGCGATGTTCCACATCGACGAGCAGACCATCGACTACCTCAAGCTGACCGGGCGCGAAGACGCGCACGTCAAGCTGGTCGAGGACTATGCCCGTCACACCGGCTTTTGGGCCGACGACATCGCCAGCGCCGAATACGAGCGCGTGCTGGAATTCGATCTTTCGACCGTGGTGCGCAACGTCGCCGGTCCCTCCAGCCCGCACAAGCGCGTCTCGACCACCGAGTTGGCCGAGTCGGGAATCGCCGGGCCTTACGAGTTGCCTGAAGACGGCTCCATGCCTGACGGCGCGGTGATCATCGCCGCCATCACCAGCTGCACCAACACCTCCAACCCGCGCAACGTCATTTCCGCCGGGCTGCTTGCAAAGAAGGCCAACGAACTGAGCCTGACGCGCAAGCCCTGGGTCAAGTCCTCGTTCGCGCCGGGCTCGATTGCCGTGCGCATGTACCTGGAGGAATCAGAACTTCTGCCCGAGCTGGAAAAGCTGGGCTTCGGCATCGTGGCCTTCGCCTGCACCACCTGCAACGGCATGAGCGGGGCGCTGGATCCGAAGATCCAGCAGGAGATCATCGACCGCGATCTGTACTCCGTGGCCGTGCTGTCGGGCAACCGCAACTTCGACGGCCGCATTCATCCCTACGCCAAGCAGGCCTTCCTGGCCTCGCCGGCGCTGGTCGTGGCCTACGCCATTGCCGGCTCGGTGCGTTTCGATATCGAGAAGGACGTACTGGGTACGGACAAGGATGGCAACCCGGTCACGCTCAAGGACCTTTGGCCCAGCGACGAGGAGATCGACGCCATCGTCGCCAGCAGCGTCAAGCCGCAGTTCTTCCGCCAGGTCTACGAGCCGATGTTCGGCAAGACCTTCAAGCGCGTCAAGAAAGTCGATCCGCTCTACGACTGGCGCCCGCAGAGCACCTACATTCGCCGCCCGCCGTACTGGGAAGGCGCACTGGCCGCACCGCGCACGCTGACCGACATGCGAGCGCTGGCCGTGCTCGGCGACAACATCACCACCGATCACCTCTCGCCCTCCAACGCCATCATGCGCAACAGCGCGGCCGGCGAATACCTGGAAAAAATGGGCCTGCCTGAAGAAGACTTCAATTCCTACGCCACCCACCGGGGCGACCACCTGACCGCCCAGCGCGCCACCTTCGCCAACCCGCGCCTGATCAACTACATGTCGGTGGTCGACGGCGAGGTCAAGCAGGGCTCGCTGACCCGGCTGGAGCCGGACGGCAAGGTCATGCGCA
>SKKM01000299.1 GCA_007121485.1 Wenzhouxiangella sp.
ATGCAGAATTCGTCATGGTCCAGTTCCGAAGGCCGGTAGCCGGTCAGGTGGGTGGCAAAGCTCATGACCCGGCGACCGGGCACGAAGGCATCTCCATTGGCGTCGGGCTCATCGTCAGTCGACGCCGCATCGCTTTCGAGTACCAGCGCGATCAGGTCGGCACGCTCGGCTTCAAGGCGCTCGCGCATGCGTCGATCGGCTTCGCGGTCGAAATAGCGGCGCCCGTCGACCCAGGTCTGTTCGACCCGGGACCGGACCGACAGGGGATGCCCGCTCCAGATCACGAAATCGGCGTCCAGGCCCTCGGCCAGGCGCCCGGTACGGTGCCCGACACCGAGCTGGTCGGCGGCAAACGCGGTGATCATCTTCAGCGCGTCATGCGGGTCGACGCCACCGTAGCGCACGGCCTTGGCCGCGTCCAGGTTCATGCGCCGGGCCAGCTCCGGATTGTCCGAATGCAGGGCGGTCAGCACGCCGGCCTCGTGCATCAGGGCCGGGTTGAAGCCGATGCCGTCGATGGCCTCGTACTTGAACGCCCACCAGTCGATGAAGACCGAGGCGCCGGCGCCGTGGGCGGCCATTTGCGGCCCGATCTTGTAGCCCTCCAGCGCGTGCTGGAACGTCTTGATGCGGAAATCGAACTGCTCGGCGATGCGCATCAGGGCCAGCATTTCGTCGGCCCGATAGGCGTGGCTGTGCACGTCGCGCTCGCCGTGGAGGATTTCGGCGATGGCGGCCAACTCGTGGTTGGGACGCGGTGGCACGCGGTCGCGGCCGGCGCGGCCCGTCGGATGGGCCTCGTGAGCGACGCGGTAATCGGCCGCCTGCTGGAACTTCTCGCGGATGATCTGCTCCACGCCCAGCCGTGTCTGCGGGTAGCGCGGCGTATCGCTGCGCCAGTTGCTCTGCTTGGGGTTCTCGCCCAGGGCGAACTTGATACCCTCTGGGGCGGCGTCGAAGACCAACTCGGACGGTGGTGCGCCCCAGCGCATCTTGATCACCGACATCTGGCCGCCGATGGCGTTGGCCGAGCCGTGCAGCAGGTTGATCATGGTCACGCCACCGGCCAGCTGGCGGTAGATGTTGATCGACTCGGCATCGATCACGTCGCGAATGCGCACATCGGCGGTGCTGATGCGCGAGCCCTCATTGACGCCCCCGATGATCGCCGCGTGCGAGTGGCCGTCGATGATGCCGGGAGTGACGTGCAGGCCGCTGCCGTCGATTTCCAGCGCGCCGCGCGGGGCGCTCAGGGACTCGCCGATGGCGCTGATGCGTCCGTTGCGCACCAGCAGGTCGGCGTTTTCAAGGATGCCGGCCTCAGTGGCGGTCCACACGGTGGCCCCGCGGATCAGCACGGCAGCCGGCTGTTCCGGCTTCGGACTGTTCCAGGCCTCGATGTCGGGGGTCCAGTCGTCGGCCATCAAGGGCGCGGCGAGCAGGGCGGTCAGCAGTACGAGCAGTGAGCGTTTCATCAGATTGATCCCTCCTGGTCGTCGGGGCCGGCAGTCCGGTTGCCGCGCACGCTGAACTCGCCGAACGGTCCGCTGCCGCTGCCGCGCGCGCGGTCGCCGTCGACGTCCAGCCGGATCGAGATGGTGCCCGAGCCGCCCAGGCGGCCGGCGTCGATGGTGGCGATGACGCGCTCGCCGGAAACCCGCACATCGCTCAAGGGGGTCTCGTTGCCCATCACGGTCAGGGTGCCCTGCATGGCGGTGACCGGCCCGGTGAGGACCAGACTGGCCTCGACGTCGCCCATGCCGCCCAGGCCCAGCACCAGGCTCCAGGTGCCGGCCGGGTCGATCGCGGGCGGCACCAGCGCCGCCAGAACGTACTGGCGTCCGTCGACCCAGACCTGGCTGATCGACGGGTTTTCCTGGAACAGTTCGCCTTCCACGACCACCAGGTTGGCCATCGCGCCGGCCCGGATGCGACCGGCCCTATCGTCCAGCCCCAGCCAGCGGGCCGGCTCGGTGGTCAGGGCGGCCAGCGCGACATCCGGGTCCAGCCCGCGGTCAACGGCCTGGGCGACGCGCTCGAACAACTGGCCGGGTGAGGACAGGTCGTGGCTGGTCAACAGCAGGGGCAGGCCCGCCTCGGCCAGGCGGGCCGGGTTTTCCGGGGCCGCGCGCCAGTGGCGCAGGGCCTCCAGCGAGGCGTCACGGTCGTTTTCGTCGCGCACGTCGGGCGCATCCGGGAAGCTCAGCGGCAGGATGTGGCGCACGCCGCGCTCGCGCAGGGCCGCCAGGCGCTGGTACTCGGCGCCGTGGCCCACCAGCACCAGGTCGACGTCGCCGGCCGGAATGAATTCGAGAATGCGCAGGCTGTCGAGCAAGTCCTGGGACTCGAACACCAGCGGCGTGCCGCCGCTCAAGGCAGGCGCCAGGTCGTCCAGACCCTCCAGCCACTCCGGTCGGGTCTGGGCCGGATTGCGTGCCCAGGCGGCGCGGGCTTCGGCCTGCCAGGTCGCATCGGCAAAGGTCTGGCGCATCAGCGCCACCGCACCCATCAGCGAGGTGGGGAACTCGCGGCCGCCGGCGCGTCCCTCGAAGCTGGCGAACTGGGCGAACGGGGATCCCAGGCGATTGATGCTCAAGCCACCCTCGCCGGTATTGGCGATCAGGCCGTGGCCGCGCAGCAGTCCATGCGAAGGCGCCATCAGGACCGTGGTGAAACCGGCCCGGCGCAGTTCGCTGATCTTGTCTTCCGGCCAGTCGGAGGCCATCAGGCGCCGGTCGGGATTGATCAGGCCATGCCGTCCCGCCGGTGTTTCGGCGTCCTCATCGACCTCGACGTCGACCAGCAGGTAAGGCTCGATCAGGCCGGGGTAGACCGTGACCGGATCCTGGCCTTCCTCGCGCGGGAATTCATGAACGCGGGCATCGGGCGGAATCTCGATGTCAGGGCCAACGGCGACGATGACGCCGTCGCGGATGAGCAGGTTGCCGGATTCGATCACCCGCCCCGGTTGGGTGATGATGCGGACATCGATCAGCGCATGCGTCGCGGGGACCGGCTGGCGCAGCTCGGCGGCGTACGCCGCAGCGCCCAGCAAGAAGAGGAACGAGGAAATCAGGTATCGCAAATGCGCCTCCCGCAGCGACCGACGTGTGCAAGCGGCCAACCTTAACCGCAAGGGGTGAGTTTGTCATCCTCCTGCGCACAGAAAAGTGCCGAGTCGCTGCTTGTGGCACAGTGTCGGCCACTCAACCTTGAGGCTCGAACATGGAGACCCTGACCTGGCTCGGTATCCTGTTATGTTTGTCACAGTCGGCCATGCTGTCGGGCCTCAATCTGGGACTGTTCTCGCTCAACAAGCTGGAACTCGAGGTTGAAGGGCGCAAGGGCAGTCGGCAGGCGAAGCGTGTGCTGGCGCTGCGCGGCGATGCCAACTTCGCCCTGGTCACCATTCTGTGGGGTAACGTCGGCGTCAACGTCCTGCTGGCGCTGCTGTCGGGGTCGGTGCTCGGCGGGGTCGCCGCTTTTCTGTTCTCCACCGTCGTCATCACCATCTTTGCCGAGATCATTCCGCAGTCCTATTTCACCCGCCATGCATTGAGGCTGGCGTCCCTGCTCGCCCCCGTGCTGCGGCTTTACCAGATTTTGTTGTACCCGGTCGCGAAACCGACCGCGCTGGCGCTGGATGCCTGGCTGGGTCACGAGATGATTCGCTACTACCCCGAGCGGGATCTGCGCCGACTGATCCAGCTGCACATGGAGTCGGCGGAAAGCGACATCGCCCGGATCGAGGGCCAGGGCGCACTCAACTTTCTCGACATCGACGACGTCCGTCTGATCGAGGAAGGCGAGCCGCTGGATCCCGACAGCGTGATCACGCTGCCCTTTGACGGCAATCGTCCCTGTTTCCCGGACTTCCGTGCCGATCCGCAGGATGAGTTCCTGCAGTCGATCAACCGTTCCGGCAAAAGCTGGGTGGTGATCCTCGACGACAGCGGCACCCCCAGGCTGCTGCTCGACGCCGACGAGTTCCTGCGCGAGGCCTTGTTTGCGCCAGAGCGATTCAAGGCCTTGCGCCACTGTCATCGACCGATCCTGGTC
>SKKM01000150.1 GCA_007121485.1 Wenzhouxiangella sp.
CGATTCACCGGACCAGTCCGACGGCAAGTCTGCCGGTGATGGCGAACCGCGCAAGAAGCGTCGGCGGCGCGGCGGCAAGAAACGCCGCGCCAAGGCCGGCGGCTCCGAGCAGCCGGGCCCGCAGAGCGAGGGCGGCAAGGACAGTTCAGGTAAGGACGCTGCGGCCAGTTCGGGCGCGGCGAAAGGCGGCGCCGATGCCGAGCCGAAAGCTGCGGAAAAGAAACCACCTGCGGTCGAACCGGCGCGGCTTGAGCACCGCAAGGAGTCTTCGCTGCCTGCCACCACCGGTGACAGCAAGCCTCCCGCCACCCAAGAGCAGGACCGCGGCAAGTCCGAGCAGGACCACGGCAAGGCACAACAGGAAGGCAAAGTATCCGAACGGGAGCGTGGCAAGTCTGAGCGGGATGGCGGCGAGTCCAAACAGGAACGTGGCAAGCCTGCGCACGATGGCGGCGAGCCCAAACAGCAGCGCGGCGAGCCCGAACAGCAGCGGGGCAAGCCCCAGCAGGACGGCGGCGAGCCAAGGCAGGAGCGTGGCGACGCCGAACGGAAACCGCGCCAAACCGAACAGGATCGTGGCAAGCCCGAACCAGAGCGCCGCCAGGGCCAGAACGGCTCCGGGCCGGCTTCCGGCCAGCCCGCAGCGACGCCCGCCTCGGATGCCGGGCAGAAGCAAAAAGCGGTGCGTGGCGAGGACGGCATTTACCGCCTGACCGGCGAGGACGACGGCTCCAAGGGCTGAAGCGCCCGGCTCTCAGGTTGCACACAACGGCTCCCCACCCGGGGAGCCGGATGTTGATCAGGGACTCGGCTTGACCAGGCCGTAGCGCAGGGCCAGCCTCAGCAACTCCACCTCGCTGTTGACCCCGACCTTGTCGTAGATGCGGTACTTGTAAGTGGCGATGGTCTTGGGGCTGACGTTGATCACCTCGGCGATCGCGTTCATCTTCATGCCCTGGATCAACATCATCATGACCTCCAGCTCGCGTGCCGTCAGTTCCTGGAAGGGCGACTGCGGGGTTCCCGGCAACAGCGACAGCGCCAGCTGCTGGGCAATTTCCGATCCGATGTAGCGCTCGCCCCGGCTCACGGCCTTGACCGCGACGACCAGTTCGCGCGCATCGCAGGCCTTGGTCAGATAGCCGCTGGCGCCGATATCGAGCAGGCGCGCCGGCAAGGGCGGCTCGGTGAACGCGGTCAGGATGATGATCCGGGTGTCCGGCTGCATCTTGAGGATGCGTTCCGTGGTCTCCAGGCCCGACAGACCCGGCAAGCCCACGTCCATGAGAATCACGTCGGGCTGGTGTTGCCGCGCCAACTGGATCGCGTCCTCACCCGTGGACGCCTCGGCCACCAGCTCAAGGCCCGCGACGCCCTCGAGAATATTGCGCAGACCGGTCCTGACCAGGTCATGATCCTCGACAATCATGAGTTTTGTCATGAAACTACCCCTTGTGCCAAGTCAACGCCGTTAAGTTACCGCAAAAATGCCCCGTCATGGGTAGATTACAGCGGCGTGACGGCCGCCTGTCAGCGCGGCCTGCACCTGAATTACGCCCCGCATGCGTTACAGTAGAAGGGTTTCCATCCTTCAAAAGCGAGATATCTTCATGCCGATCAAGCGTTCCGCATCCTTCTGCGTCTTGCTGGCTGCCGTCTTTTTCGCCGGTTCCGTGCTGGCTGAATCCCGTACCCTCCGGACCGAATACCAGGCCATCGTCCTGGAGCGGATCGCCGGTGGCCTGGCCCACCCGTGGTCGATCGATTTCCTGCCCGACGGCCGCTTCCTGGTCACCGAACGTCCGGGACACCTCAACATCATCGACAGTGACGGCAACAAGACCCGCGTCAGCGGCGTGCCCGAGGTACACGCCCTGCGCCAGGGTGGGCTGATGGAGGTCCTGCTGCACCCGGACTTCGCCAACAACCAGTGGGTCTACCTGACCCTCGCCAAGGCCGACGAGGACGAACAGACCGCCACCGCGCTGGCCCGCGGACGGCTGCACGGCGACGAGCTGCATGATGTCGAAATCATCTACGTGCAGGAACGCTACTCGGCGCCCGGTCGTCACTACGGCTCGAAGCTGGCCTGGCTGCCCGATGGCACCCTGCTGATGAGCATCGGCGATCGCGGTCCCGAGCCGCCGCGCGCACAGGATCTCGGCGACAGCGCCGGCAAGCTGATCCGCCTGACCGCAGACGGCGGCATTCCCGACGACAACCCCTTCGTCGGCCGCGACGACGTTTTGCCGGAAATCTTCACCTACGGCAACCGCAACATCCAGGGCCTGATCGTGCATCCGCAGACCGGGCAGATCTGGAGCCATGAGCACGGTCCGCGCGGCGGCGACGAGCTCAACCTGATGGAGCCCGGCGGCAACTACGGCTGGCCGGTGGTCAGCCTGGGCCGCGACTACCGCACCGGCGAGCGCTACTTCGACGACACCCTGCGCCACCACCCCGACATGATCGATCCAGTCATCGACTGGACGCCGAGCCTTGCCGCATCCGGCCTGGCGGTACTGGTCGACGACCATTTCCCGGCGTGGCAGGGCAACTTCCTGGCCGGTGGCCTGAGAAGCCAGCAGATTCGCAGAGTCGTGTTCGAGGAAGGCGTCCCGGTCCACGAGGAGGAACTGATCCGCGGCGAGATCGGCCGCATCCGCGACGTGCGGGTCGGTCCCGACGGCAATATCTACGTGGTCACCGATCACGCCGACGGCGGTCTGTACCGGATCTCCCCGGCCGGCTGAGGCCGGGAAGGCATGCCAGGCGCTGCCGGCACCCGTCCCCCGGTCGTGGTGCTGACCGGGGGCATCGCCTCCGGCAAGAGCGCCGTCTCGGAACACCTCGCGCGGCGCGGTGTTCCGGTCATCGACACCGACCTGCTGGCGCGCGAGGTGGTTGCACAGGGCACGCCAGGTCTGGCCGCCGTGGTCGATGCCTTCGGCGCCCAGGTGCTGGCCGCCGACGGAAGCCTGGATCGCGCCCGCATGCGTCAACTGGTGTTCGGCGACGAGGAGGCACGGCGACGCCTGGAAAGCCTTTTGCACCCGCGCATCGAAGCCGCCGCCCGGCAGCGCATCCAGTCCCTGGAAGATGTGCCCTATTGCCTGCTGGTCGTTCCCCTGCTGGTGGAAACAGGGCTGTTCAGCGACGCCGACTGCGTGGTGGTGGTGGACGTACCGGAACGCGTGCAGATCGATCGCCTCATCCAGCGCGACGACCTCGATGAGAGCGGCGCCCGGCGCATCCTCGACAGCCAGGCCAGCCGCGAACAGCGACTGGCGTGGGCCGACGAGGTGATCGAAAACGACGCCAGCCTGGAACGACTCCAGGCCAGCGTCGATTCACTCCACGAACGCCTGCTGGCGCGTTTTCGCTAAAAGTCCTGCGGCGCGCACTCCATCCCGTCTTCAATCGTCCTGCTGGTTACCCCGGCCGTTGGCCTCGACCAGCTGCTTCTGGATGTCGCCGGGCACGGCTTCATAGTGGGAAAACGACATCGTGTAACGCCCCTGGCCGCCGGTCAGGCTCTTCAGTTCGGTCGGGAAATCGCTCAGCACCGACAGCGGCACCGCGGCCTTGATGGTGGTGCTGGTGCCGCTGTGGCTGTCGGTGCCTTGAATGCGGGCGCGCTTCGAAGCCAGGGCGCCGGTGACATCGCCCATGACCATGTCGGGGACCATGACCTCCAGTTCCACCACCGGCTCGAGGATCTGCGGCCCGGCATTGGCGATGGCGTCCAGGAACGCCTTGCGACCGGCCACCACGAAGGCGATTTCCTTGGAGTCGACCGGATGGAATTTTCCGTCGTAGACGACCACTTCGACGTCCTGCAGCGGAAAGCCCGCAATCGCGCCCTCGTCCAGCACTTGGCGCACGCCCTTTTCCACCGCCGGAATCAGGTTGGTGGGAATGGCGCCGCCGACCACTTCGCTGCGGAAGTTGAAGCCCTCGCCGCGACCCAGCGGAGCAATGCGCAGAAAGACCTCGCCGAACTGCCCGGCCCCGCCGGTCTGTTTCTTGTGCCGGTGATGACCCTCGGCGCCGCGCGTGACCGTCTCGCGGTACGCGATGCTCGGCGGCCGGGTGTCCACCTCGACGCCGTAGCGCGTTTTCAGCCGCTCCAGCATCACGCGCAGGTGCATCTCGCCTAGTCCGCGCACCACGGTCTCGTTCAGTTCCTGGTTCTGCTCGATGACGAAGCAGGGATCCTCCTCGCTCAGCCGCTCAAGCGCCGCGGCGAGTTTCTGCTCCTGCCCGCGGGTCTTGGCCGATACCGCCACGCCGAACATCGGCTGCGGGAAATCGACGGGCTTGAGGAAGTAGTGGTCCTCGTCGTGCGAGTCGTGCAGGATGGCGTCGTAGTAGACCTCGTCGACCTTGGCCACGGCGCAGATGTCGCCAGGCACGGCGACCTCGATTTCCTGATGCTCCTTGCCGTGCATGCGGTAAAGATGCGAAACCTTGAACGGCTTGCGACCGTCGCCGATGAACAACTGGGTATCGGGCCGGATCGTGCCCTGGAAGACGCGGAAAATCCCGAGCTTACCGGCGTAGGGATCGTTGGCGATCTTGAACACGTGGGCCAGCACGTGGCCGTCCGGGTCAGGCTCAGGCGTCACGCGCTCGCGCTCGGGACCCTTGCGGAACGGCGGCGGATTGCCTTCGGTCGGATTGGGCAGCAGCTGCTGGGCCAGGCGCAGCAGGTGCTCGCAGCCGGCGCCCGTCTGGGCCGAGGTAAAGCAGATCGGTACCAGGTGACCCTGGCGCAGGGCCTTCTCGAAAGCATCGTGCAGCTCCTCGGGGCTGATCTCCTCACCTTCCAGATACTTGGCCATCAGGTTCTCATCCACTTCGACGACCTGGTCGAGGATCGCGGTATGAGCGTCGGCAACCGAAAGGATGTCGGTCTCGCCCTCGGTACGGAAGAAACAGTCGCGCACCGTGGTGAAATTCTCCGCCGGCAGATTGATCGGCAGGCACTGCGGGCCGAACTCCTCGCGGATTTCACTGACCAGGGCTGCCAGGTCCACGCCCGGCATGTCCATGCGGTTGATCACGATCATCCGGCACAGCTTGCGCTGCTTGCAGCGGCGCATCATGCTTCGGGTCGACATCTGTATGCCGTCGCTGGCGCCGATCACGATGACGGCGGTCTCGACCGCGCTCAGGACCGACAGCGCCTGGCCGCGAAAGTCGGGATCGCCCGGCGTGTCGAGCAGGTTGATCACGATGTCCTTGTAGGGAATGGTCACCAGCCCGGTGACCAGGGAATACTGGTACTTGCGCTCCAGCGGATCGAAGTCCGTCGTCATGGTGCCGCGCTCGAGGTTGCCGATTTCCCCGAGCATGCCGGCCTTGACCATCAGCGCGTCAACCAGCGAGGTCTTGCCGGCACCATCGTGTCCGAAAAACGCCAGGTTTCTGATTTGTTGTGTCGTGTGCGCAGCCATCCGGTTCTCCGTGCATGAAAGGGTGCCGAACCCGCCCCGGTGGGGTCATGGGTTCAGCGAAAATTCAGCCAGGCCGGGCTAATGTAGACCCGACGCTGGCGAAAGAGCTTCCCCAAGCTTACCGAATCCAGCGCCGGCCATTGAAGGTTTGTGAAGACCATGGAAACCCCAGCAAGGAGCATGAAAATGTTTGCCAGAACCTCTGCTATCGCCCTGCTTGCTCTCGCGTCCGGACTGGCCCACGCCGGCGGCGTGAGTTATCAGACCGTTCCGGTTCTGGAAGTGGAACCGCGCTACTCGGTGACCCGCACGCCGATCGAGCGGACCGTGTGCTGGGACGAAACGACCTACCAGCGCGTGGGCGGTTCCGGCAGTTCCGCCACCCCGACCATCGCCGGCGCCATCATCGGCGGGGTGATTGGTAACCAGTTTGGCGGCGGCAGCGGCAATCGCGCCATGACGGCGGCCGGGGCGGCGCTGGGCGGATCGATCGGACGTGACGCCGGCCGCGCCAACAGCCAGGCGCGCTACACGCCGGTGACCGAGGAGCGCTGCACCATCCAGCGTGACTTCGAGGAGCGCAGCGTGATTAGCGGCTACCGCGTGTTGTACGAGTTCAATGGCCGCATCCACGAAACCACGATGCGCCATCACCCGGGCGACAGCATCCGGCTGCGGGTCTCGGCAACGCCGGTCCCATAGAAAGCGCTCTGCCCTGAAAGGCCCGCAAACCCCCGTCGCCCCGCCACCGCGGGGCGACCTTTTTCTACCGATCCAGAATCATCATGCTCAGGCGGGCCCAGGCGATCCGGCGGCCCTGTTCGTCGCTGATGCGGATGTCCCACAAGTGCGTCGAACGTCCGCCGTGGACCAGTTCGGCACGGGCGCTGATCAGGCCCTCGCGGACACTCCTCAGGTGGTTGATCGACAACTCCAGCCCCACCGGCGCCTGGCGCTCCAGGTCCAGCCGCAGGGCCGAGGCCGCACTGCCCACGCTTTCAGCCAGCGCCGCCGTGGCGCCCCCGTGCAGAATGCCGGCCGGCTGGTGCACCGCCGGGCCGACCGGCAAGGTGGCGACCAGGAAATCATCGCCGACATCGACGTAGCGGATGCCCAGCGTCGCCATCAGCGTGTCGGCACAGCCCGCGTTCAGGCGTTCGAGCACCCGCGACTTGTCCATGACCCGGATTGACTCAGTGCAGGCTGCGCAGCGCGTGGGCGCGCAGCTGGTCCAGGGTCACGTACTCCAGCGCCGCCTCGTGGGTGGCCTCGAGCACCACGCGCGGGGCGCAGCCGGCCTGGAAGGCCTCGCGCCAGCGCGCCGCACACAGGCACCACTGATCGCCGGCCTTGAGTCCGGGAAAGCCGAACTCCGGCCGCGGCGTGGACAGGTCGTTGCCGCGGCTGCGGCTGAACTCGAGGAACTCTTTCGTCATCACCGCACAGACGGTGTGGCTGCCGCGATCCTCGTCGGCCGTGTTGCAGCAGCCGTCGCGGAAAAACCCGGTGACCGGATCATGGCTGCAGTCGGCCAGTTGCTCACCGAGAACGTTGACGCTGTCGGCCTTGTCGACCATATCTGGCAAAACTCCTTCAATCGTCCGAAAAGACATCCAGCCGGTAGTCCAGCTGGTGGGGGGGCGGATCGCCGCCCTCACCCTTCAGATACAGGTCCATCCACTGCATCAGGCGCAGGCTGTAGTCCCAGCGCGTGGCGGCACGCTGGTTGCCGTGACCTTCGCCGCGGTACAGCACCAGGCGCACCGGCGGCGGGTCGTCCTGCAGCACCAGGTAGCGGTAAAGAATTCGCGACTGGGTTGGATCCACGCGCGGGTCCGCATCGCCGTGCAGGATCAGGATGGGCGTGCGCGCGTTCTGCACGTGGTAGATCGGGCTGGCCTGCTTGAACAGGTCCCAGTCTTCCCACGGCCAGGTCAGGTAGTGCACCAGGTACAGCTCCTGCGGGATGTCCGAGGTGCCGAGCATGGAGATCTTGTCGGAAATGCCGACATTCATGACCGCCGCGGCGAAACGATCCGAATAGTAGGTCGCCGCCCAGGCCGAGGCATAGCCGCCGTAGGACCCCCCGGTCATGCCGACGCGCTCCGGATCGACCAAGCCCTGCTCGATCATCCAGTCCACGCCGTCGACCAGATCGCTGAACTCCTCCCTGGCCGGCCGTCCCTGCGAGGTCAGGGCAAACTCAACTCCGCGCCCGGTGCTGCCGCGGTAGTTGGGGTAGATCATGAAGTAGCCTTCGGCCGCGGCGTGCTGGGCCGGCAGGTTGTAGGTCGTCAGCCAGCCGTTGGAGTAATGCGCTTCCGGTCCGCCGTGCGCGGCCACGATCAGCGGGTAGGTTTCGCCCTGCTGGTAGTCCAGCGGCCAGAACAGCAAGGCCTCGATTTCCAGTCCGTCGGCGGCCGGGTAGCGCACCACCTGCTGGCGGGCCAGGCGCACGTCGGCCAGCCAGGGGTTGGAGTCGCTCAGTCGCTCGACCTCCAGCGTGCGCGGAGACGGCGCGTAGACTTCGCGCGGATGCTCCGGCGTATTGGCCGTGAACACCATGCGCCCGTTATCGGCCACCGACAGGGAATCGAAGATCAGTCCGCGCCGCTCGTACAGCGTGTTGTGGCCGCGGCCGGTCACGGCGATCTGCCCGACCCGGGCCTCCACGCCCTCGTAGCTGATGAACAGGACCTCGCCCGGGGCGCGCCAGTTGACGTGCCAGACGTGACCGAGCAGATCCGGCAGCAGGTTGGTCCACTCGCCGCCGTCGCGACCGGCCACCATGAGCCGGCCTTCGCGCGTGTCCTCGATCTTGTCGGTGGCGATGAAGGCGAAGTGCGCGCCGTCCGGGCTCCAAGCGCTGGCCCCCAGCTTGCCGGGGTTGTCGATGCGCCCGATCTCGCTGCCGTCAGGGCGGATCATGCGGATGCGCTGGAACATCAGGGTGTCGTCGACCAGCTGGCGCGGCGTCACGACGATCGCCAGGCGGTCTCCGGCCGGGGACCACTGGACCCGCTGTACCGAACCCTCGATGTCGAGCATCTCCGGCTCGGCGCCGTTCAGTTCGGCGATCCAAAGGCGGCGCGGGCGCCAGTCTTCCTCGAAGATGATCGCGTTGAAGCCCTTGTCGTGCAGGGCCCGGGTGTCGTCGTCCAGCGGCTCGGTGCCGACCAGCGCCACGCGCCGGCCGTCGGGCGCCAGGCTGTAGTTGGCCACGCCCGTGCCGATGGTCAGCAAGCGCTCGGCTTCACCGCCGGCCACCGGGATCCGGTACAGCGTGGCCTGGCTGTCGCTCCCGCGCCGGCTGACGAAGGTGATGGCGGAACTGTCCGGCATCCATCCGAGCTGGCCGATGTTGACCTCGCCGGTGATGAAGGCGCGGCTTTGCCCGTCGCGACCGATCACGTGCAGCTCCGACCAGGCCGGACCGTCCTCGCCCACGCCCGGCCGCCGGGGCACGATGCGCGTATAGGCGATGCGATTGCCGTCCGGGCTGACAACTGCCTGCCCGACCTGCTGCAGGCGCGCGATCTGCTCCAGCGTCATGCCGGCCTCGGCCCAGGCCAGAAGCGGCAGCAGCAGCAGGGCCAGCAGTACGCTCAGTCGATGAATCATGGTCATGCCGATCTCCCTCGAATTAGATGAAACTTGCACATTCCAGCCGGAAACGATAGCAGAAGCCCGGGCCGGCCAGGCCGCTCAGAGGACCTTGCCGGGGTTGAGGACGCCGTCCGGATCGAAATGCCGCTTGAGCACGCGCAGGCTGTCCATCTCGGCCGCCGAGCGCGAGAAATGCAGGTAATCCCGCTTCAGCAGGCCGACCCCGTGTTCCGCCGACACGCTGCCGCCGTGGGCCTGGACCACTTCGAACACGCGCGGGCTCAGGCCGTCGCAGGCGCGGCGGAAATCGCCCGGATCCATCTCTTCGGGGCACAGCACGTTCATGTGCAGGTTGCCGTCGCCGATATGGCCGAACCAGACCACCTCGAAATCGGGATAGTGCCGGGCCACCAGGCTTTCCAGATCCGACAGGAAATCCGGCACCCGCGCCACCCGCACCGACAAGTCGTTCTTGTAGGGTGTGCGCGGCGCGATCGATTCGCTGATCGCCTCGCGCCAGCGCCACAGTTCGGCGGCCTGGGCATCCGACTGGCTGATCAGCCCGTCACAGACCTGTTCGGCCTCGACCAGGGCCTCGAAAACGGCCAGGGCCTGATCCTGGCAGGCCTGGTCGGGATCGTCGAACTCGACCACCGCGTAGAACGACGCGGCCTCATCCAGCGGGAAGGGCTTGCCGAGCGCGGCCTCGACATGCGCCACCGAGCGCCGGTCGAAGAACTCGAAGGCCGACAGGGTCAGCGCCTGCTGCAACCGGGCCAGCGCGGGCATCACCGCCTCCAGCCCCGAGAATGCGAGCAACAGCAGGGACTGTTGCGGCGGCGGCGGGATGAGGCCCACGGTGGCCTCGGTGATGATGCCGAAAATGCCTTCGCTGCCGACCATCAGCTGGCGCAGGTCCGGACCGGCATTGTTCTTGATCAGGCCGCGGTTGAGTTCCAGCACCTCGCCGCGGCCGTCGACCACGGTCAATCCGCGCACCCAGTCACGGGTCATGCCGTAGCGCAGCACGCGAATGCCGCCGGCGTTGGTGGCGATGCTGCCGCCCAGCTGGCTGGAGGCCGCCGCGGCCCAGTCGACCGGGTAATACAGGCCGGCGTCCAGCGCGCGCCGCTGCAGCTCACCCACGCTCATGCCGGCCTGCGCGGTCAGGCTGCACTCGACCGTGTTCAGCTCCACCAGGCCGCGCATCTTCTCCAGCGACACCACCACTTCGCCGCGGGCGGCCACGGCGCCACCGGACAAGCCGGTCCGCCCCCCGCTGGGCACCAGCGCGCGCCCTTCCGAGCGCGCCCAGCGCACCAGATCGACCACGTCGGCCGTGCTGCGGGGAAACACCACCCGCTCCGGCGCCGGGGCCCAGAAACGCGTCCAGTCGCGGCCGTAGTGGGCCAGGCTTTCGGCGTCGGTCAGTACTTCGAGATCGGGAAAGCGGCTCATTCGCGGCTACCTTGCTCAGCGGCGCACCCGATACTGCGATAATCGGGCTTCAACGCCCCGTGGCGATCATCCATCGGATTCATCATGTCGAACAAGAACCTTTCGCTGGCCAAGGAACGCATCAAGTTTCTCATGCTCGAGGGTGTGCATGCGCGCGGCCTCGACGAGTTGCGGCGAAACGGCTACCACAACATCGAGACCCTGCCCACGGCACCGCCGCCGGCGGAACTGGCCGAACGCCTGCGCGACGTGCACTTCCTGGGCATCCGCTCGCGCAGCCAGATCACCGCCGAGGCCCTGGACAGCGCGGAAAAGCTCACCGCCATCGGCTGCTTCTGCATCGGCACCGACCAGGTGAACCTGGCCGCCGCCCGCCAGCGCGGCATTCCGGTGTTCAATGCGCCCTACGCCAACACCCGCTCGGTGGCCGAACTGGTGCTGGGCGAGATCATCATGCTGATGCGCGGCATCCCCATGCGCAACGCCGGCGCCCATCGCGGCCAATGGCTGAAAAGCGCCAAGGGCTCGCACGAGGTGCGCGGCAAGACCTTAGGGATAGTCGGCTACGGCCACATCGGCTCGCAGCTGGGCATCCTCGCCGAGGGCCTGGGCATGCGCGTGATCTACTACGACATCGCCGCCAAGCTGCCGCTGGGAAACGCCTTCGGCCTGGGTTCGCTGGCTGAACTGCTGGCCGAGGCCGACGTGGTCAGCGTCCACGTGCCGGACACCGAGCTGACCCGCAACATGATCAACGCCGACACCCTGGCCAGCATGCGTCCCGGCGTGCACTTCATCAACGCCGCCAGGGGCCGCATCGTCGACATCCCCGCCCTGGCCGAGGCCTTGCGCAGCGGCCACGTCGCCTCAGCCGCGCTGGACGTGTTCCCGGTCGAGCCCAAGGGGGCCGACGAGCCCTTCGTCTCGGAGCTGCGCGGGATGGACAACGTGCTGCTGACCCCGCATATCGGCGGCAGCACCCTGGAAGCGCAGGAAAACATCGCCCTGGACGTGGCCACCAAGCTGGCGCGCTATTCCGACAACGGCTCGACCATGGGCGCGGTCAATTTTCCCGAGGTCAGCCTGCCCGACCAGGCCAATACCCGGCGCATCCTGCACATCCACCGCAACGAGCCGGGCGTCTTGCAGGCCATCAACAGCGTGATCTCCGCCGCCTCGGTCAATATCGCCGCCCAGTACCTGCAGACCCTGCCCGACGTCGGCTACGTGGTCATGGACCTGGAAACCGAGGACACGCCGGCCCTGGTGCGCGAACTCGACCGCATCCCGGCGACCATCCGCACCCGTTACCTGAACTAGGAGACAGTTGCCCATGAACGAGCCGATCGAACTGGATGCAGACGCCCAGCGCTTTGTCGCCGTCGTCGACGGCCACGAGTGCGAACTGAGATTCACCTGGCACGGCGAGGTCGCCAGTTTCGACAGCGTGCAGGTGCCGAAGGCGGTCGGCGGTCGCGGCATCGCCGGTCACCTGACCCGTCACGCGCTGGACTGGGCGCGCTCGCAAGGGCACCAGATGCGTCCGGTCTGTCCCTACGTGCAGCGCTGGATCCAGCGCCACCCCGACTACGCCGACCTGGTCGCCTGAGGCGCCAGGTCCACCGTGGCCAGGGCGCGGTCGAGGCCGCGCTCCAGTTTGGCCGCCAGTTCGTCGATCTGATCCTCGTTGATGATCAGCGGCGGGCACACGGCGATGATGTCACCCACGATCGCGCGCACCACCAGGCCCTCTTCCAGACAGGCCGCGGCGACGCGGAACGCCATCTTCTCCGATGGCGGGAACGAGGTTCGCGTTGCCTTGTCAGCGACCAGTTCCAGTCCGGCGATCAGCCCGATGCCGCGCTGATTGCCGACCAGCGGGTGCTCGCCCAGGCGCTGCAGCGCGGCCTGGAACGGGACGCTCATCGCCGCCGCATGCGCCATCAGGCCCCGCTCTTCCATCAATTCAAGATTTCGCACCGCCACGGCGGCCGAGACCGGATGCCCTGAATAGGTCAGACCGTGCGCGAACAGGCCGACCCCGCCGGCGGTCTCCGCAATCGCCTCATACATGAACGACGGCACGGCCACGGCCGAAATCGGCAGGTAGGCCGAAGACAGCGCCTTGGCCATGGTCATGGTGGCAGGCCGCATGCCGTAGGTCTGGCAGCCGAAGGGATTGCCGGTGCGGCCGAAGGCGCACACCACCTCGTCGTCGACCAGCAGGATGTCGTTGGCCTCCAGCACCGGCTGGATGCGCTGGAAGTAGCCTTCGGGCGGCAGGATCACGCCTCCGGCGCCCATCAGCGGCTCGGCGAACATGGCGGCGATGTTGTCCGCGCCCTCACGCGCTATGACTTCCTCCAGCTCCTGGCCCAGGCGCTCGACGAATTCGGCCTCCGACTCGCCCGGCCTCCCCTGGCGATAGAAATGGGGCGAAGTCAGGTGAATCACGTCGTCCATGTTCAGGCCGAAGTGCTTGTGGAAGGCTGGCAGCCCGGTCAGCGCCGCCGTGGCCACGGTCACCCCGTGATAGGCATTGCCGCGCGTGAGGATCTTGCGCTTGGACGGCTTGCCGATGGCGTTGAAGTAGTAGCGCACCAGTTTGACCTGGGCGTCGTTGGCGTCCGAGCCTGAGCAGCCGAACAGAAAGCGCGCGCCCTCGATCGGCACCCACTCGGACAGCTTGGTCGCCAGGCGGATCGACGGCTCGTTGCTTTTTCCAGCGAACAAGGGGCCATAGCAGAAAGTCTCCATCTGCTCGGCCGCGACCCGGGCCAGTTCCTTTTCACCGTAGCCCAAAGCCGTGCACCACAGGCCGGCCATGCCCTCCAAGTATTTCCTGCCGTGGTTGTCGTAGACATACACCCCCTCGCCGCGCTGCCAGATCTGCGGGCCCGAGCGGGCGTGCCCGGCCAGGTCGGTGCAGGGGTGGAAGAGGTGTTGCAGGTCCTGCTGCTCAAGTGTGGCGGTCACGCGCCCGACTCCCATCCAAGGTCATTCCTACATGTTAGCGAACCCTGCCTGACCCGGCATTGCCTTTTCCGTTGGCGGCGCATTGCATGAATTTTCTCCGCCGTTTGACTCCGGTCAAATGGCCCCGCGTATTAGAACATTAGGATGAGCGCATCCGGAATGAGAGCCTCCGCTCAAACTCCGGCAGCGGAGAGCGCCACAGCGATCTCTGGAGAAATTTATCTGCTCATTTCAGGAGACAAAAATGCGTTTCAAATTCTTGATTTACATGGCTCTTACAGCCCTGCTGTTTGGCTCGACCTCGGCGCTGGCCGGCGAGGTCCAGGGCCGCATCATGGAGATTTCGCGCATTGCCGGCACCATCCAGATCGAGGTTTCCGGTCAGGATCCGGTGGTCGTGCGCTTCGACGACAACACGCAATTCGTCGAGGCCGACGGCATTGGTGACCTTTCGGGCAACGACCTGATCCGGGTCGCATTCGAGCCTGGCCAGCCGGCCACGTCGATCACCAAGGTGATCTTCGCCCTGCCCGACGGCATGGAAATCAGCACCGACGAGTTGTTGGCCTTCATGACCGGCGCCGAGCCTTACACCCTGGTCGACG
>SKKM01000186.1 GCA_007121485.1 Wenzhouxiangella sp.
CTGGCCGCCTTGTTTCAGCCCTGCGCGCTGGGCGATGGCGAGCGCACGCTGGCCAAGCCGCTGGGCAACCCGATCCTGGTCGCCATGGGGCAGCAGCGATGTGCCGGCCTGGTCGCAGCCGGACTGCTGGACGCGCCGGAGCCGGAGGCGGCCCGCGCCGTGCTGCTGGAGGCCGGTTTCGACGAAGCGGCGCTGATGCTGGGGACCGGCAACGTCGCTCTGGACCTGTGGCGGTCCGTGGCCAGCAGCTACGCCTCGGCTTACCTGCGTCGCGGTCCGTCCGAGATGCCCTGCGGATATGCCTTGAGTGCCGCCGGCGCCAGCGCGGCCCAGCGCGCGGCCTGGTGGGCGACCCATTCCGGTGTCGGTCCCGGCGGTGGCATCGAACTGATCGACGGGCTCGCCTCGGGCACCGATGCGGCCTTGCCTGCGCTGCTGTGCCTGCGCGAGTTGTGGACCGCGGGGACCGAGAACGCTGTCGCCCTGCGCGAGGCTGTCGAGCAGACCCGGGCCGCGGCCCGACTGCCCGACATTCCGGTGCTTGTGATCCACGGGCGCGAGGACGGCTTGATTCCGGCGGCCCTGTCAGCGCGGCCCTACGTGCGCGCGGCCCGCGCTGCCGGCAGCGAGCGCATCGCCTACTGGGAGATCGAGCGGGCCCAGCACTTCGACGCCTTCCTCAACGCGCCCGGCCTGGGTGAGCGCCTGGTGCCCATCCTGCCGTACGGCTGGGCCGGCATCGAGCATGTGTTCGGAGTGCTGGAGGGAGCCGCCGAACTCGGTTCGGACCGCCTGTTCAGTCCGCCGGCCGGCGAAGACTTGCTGACGCGCGAGCGGATGGGCTTGCCGTAGGCGGCACATCCAGAACCTCGGCCAAAAGGGCCTGGAACGCTTCCGGGTGGGTTTCCATGGGGTTGTGGCCGGCATCGGGAATCACCAGCAGCTCGAGTTCCGGCACCTGCTCCTGCAGGCGCTGGCCCACGCGCAGCGGAACCCGCGCATCGTTTTCGCCCCAGATCGCCACCGCGGGCGTGGCCTGCCAGCCGCTGCTGTCGGCGCCCTGGCTCATGCGCCGCATCAGCGCCGGATAAGTGCCGGGGATGCGCAGGGGTTCGCGGTAGCCGGCCAGTTCCCCGGCCGTTGGTTCGCGCCCCAGGGCGGTGGCCAGCAGGGCGGCAAAAGTCTCTTCCTCGAGCAGACGATGCGCGGCCATGACCTCCAGGGCGCGGCCGAAGGAGGGCACGACCAGCAGCCCGCGCCAGGCCGCTGAACGCTGCCGGCGCTGGCCGGGTCCGCCGCCGACGAAGACCAGCTGAGTCACCATGCCCTGGCTGCGCGCTGCGCTGGCCGCGGCCACGCCGGCGCCCATGGAGTGCCCGACCAGCACCACCTCGCGCCCGGGCGCGGTCTGCCGGGCCAGGGCCAGGACCAGATCCGACCAGTCCGCGCCGCCGCCGCTGCGTTCGCTGAATCCGAAAGGGGGCAGATCGGGTGCAATGACGTCGAACTGCCAATCTTCCAGCGCGTCCAGCGTGGCCGACCAGGAGAAGGCCGAGCCGCCGAAGCCGTGCAGCAGCACCACCAGCGGCCGCTCCGCTTGGCCGGATGCCAGTCGCGCGCGGTAGTGCAGACGGATACCGAGCACCTCGGAAAAGCGGGAATCGGCAAAGGGTTGTTGCGGAATGCTCCCGCCGATGCCCGGTCGGGGCAGCAGCCACGGAACGATCAGCGCCAGCAGGAGCAGGGCGATCAGGCTCAGACCGGTCCAGCGCAGCAGTTTCATCGAGTTCTCCTAAGGGGGCGTGATCAGCGTGAGGCGAGGACCAGGCGTTGCCTGGGCCCATCGAGCCGGTCCAGCCAGGCCCCGAAGACCTGTTCGGCCAGCGCCAGCGTCGTCGGCAGCAGTTCGCTGGTCTCGCGCTCGATGTGTTCGGGGCTTATCCCGAGACCCGAATCGAACAGTTCCCGTCGATATGCCGGTAGCCTGAGCCAGCGCTGGATCAGGCGTTCATCCAGTTCCAGGTGGAACTGCAGGCCCCAGGCATGGCCATTGAGCCGAAAGGCCTGGCAGCCGCTCTCCGGGCTGTCGGCGACCGAGACTGCTCCGCCCGGGCAGTCGAAGCCCCAGTGGTGCCACTGGAATACCGGCTGCGCCTGTTCGATGGGCTTCAGCAGCGGGTCTTCCGGCGTGGCGGCGGTGGGGTGAACCGGGTACCAACCGATCTCGGGACGCGGGCACGGGCCGACGCGACCGCCCAGCACGTGGGTCAGCAGCTGGGCGCCCAGGCAAATGCCCAGCACCGGAATGCCGCGCGCGAGCGCCTGCTCGATCAGGCGGCACTCTGTGACCAGGTGCGGGTGCTCCCGGGTCTGCGTCACCTGCATCGGCCCGCCCAGTACGACCAGGCCCTGGTAGCGCTCAAGGCCGGGTGCGGCTTCGGGATGACGGGCGAAGTTGACGTAGCGAATCCGGTGCCCGCGCTGCCTGAGCATGGGATCGAGCACGCCCAGCGGTTCGGCGGCCACATGCTGGATGACCAGGACGCGGGCCATCAGGCGCAGGCGGGCTGGACGGGGATCGGCGCCAGGCCGAATATCGACAGACTGATCATGGCGACTCGCCCCTCAGGGCATACTGAACACTGATGAAATTCTAGCGGTATCCACGTGGCTGTCATCCGAATGGCGCGTTACTGGCTGGCGATTCTCAAATCGGCGGTCTTCAACTGGCTGGAGAGCCAGGCCTTCATCTACGCTGCGGCCTTGGCCTTCTTCACCGTGTTTTCGATTGCCCCGGTGGTCATCGTGGTGGTCGCGATCGCCGGGGTGTTCCTGGGCGAGATGGCGGCGCGCGGCCAGATCTTCGAGCAACTGCAGGAAGTGCTGGGGGCCGAAGCGGCCGAGGTGGTCCAGACCGCGGTGATCAATTCGCAGATCGATCAGAGCGGGCTGATGCCGACCCTGATCGGCCTGGTCGCCACGGTGATCGGGGCGACCACGGTGTTCGCCCAGATGCAGCAGTCGCTCAATCAGATCTGGGACGTGGCGCCGCGCCCCTCGCGCAGCAGCATCTGGTTGTTTCTCCAGGCCCGCGTCCTGTCGCTGACCATTGTTTTGGCGATTGGATTCGTGCTCATGGTTTCGTTGTTGCTGAGCGTGGCCCTGCGCGCCGTGATGGCTTTCGCCGAACAGTGGCTGCCGGTGCCCGGCTGGGCCATGATCAGCCTCGAGATCGCCCTGTCGCTGAGCGTGATCACCCTTCTGTTCGCCGCCATTTTCAAGATTCTGCCCGACGTGATCCTGGGCTGGCGCGACGTGCTGGCAGGCGCCTTCATCACCGCGCTGCTCTTCACCATTGGGCGCTCGCTGATCGCCATGTACCTGGCCAACACCGCGACCGCGTCGACCTACGGCGCGGCCGGCTCGCTGGTGCTGCTGCTGCTGTGGGTCAACTATTCCTCGCTCATCCTGTTGTTCGGTGCGGCGATCACGCGCGCCCACTGCGAGGCGCGCGGCCTGACGGTCAAGCCGAGAAACACCGCGGTCCTGGTGCATCGGGAACTGATCGAGGAGACCTGAGCCGGGGGTGCTCTTTACTTTGGAGTCGCTTTGGCAGCAGAATGAAGCCCGGATGTCCAGGAGGCTTCGATCATGCCAGTCAACAAGGATCGCGCGCTTGACGTCCCGCTTGACGACGATACGCTCAAGCGAGCGGAAGAGATGTGCAGCGGACTCTCGCTCTCGCTGTCGATCGAAAAACGCGGGCAGACTCGGCTGTACCAGGGCATGCTCGACGATCTGAATGTGATGGATCGGCGTCCGCGCCAGGTCACCGTGGCCGAGACCCCGGATCATCCGCACCTGACCCTGATCTGCCCGGAAGTGCTCGGCGAGTCTTCGCACGCCCTGCTGGTGTTTCGCTCCGAGGACGGGCGTTCGCGCAAGCTGCTGGGCAAGCACCGCAGCAGTCGTCCCGGCCTGCGTGCCGACGACGAGCCGGGCACGCAGGTGGCCGAATTCGCCGTCGACAGGTCGATCGAGCAGTGAC
>SKKM01000073.1 GCA_007121485.1 Wenzhouxiangella sp.
GCCGACCCAGACCAGCCAGGCGGCCAGGATGATGCCGATCGACAGCTCGTTGCCGTGAAACACCATCAACAGCTCGCGCAGCATGACCACCTGGGCCAGCTGCGAGACCACGCCCAGCATCAGTACCGAACCGAGATGGGCGGGAGGGCGCTTCATATTTCGGGTCTGCCGCTAAGGCGCGCCGATTCCGGCGAGCACCACCAGCCGTTCGGCTTCGAGGTCGTACAGACCGCCGCGGAAGTCACCGAAAATGCCCAGCACCTCGAAACCGGCGCGGGCGAGCAGGGCGCTGATCTCGCCGGCCGACCACACCCGATGCGAGAACTCGGTGCGGTGCACGCGGTCTCCTTCAATGAGCAGCCACTCGTTTTCAAGCCGGGTCAGGTTGTCGGTCAGCAACGGACGTTCGATCAGCAGGCGATCGTCGTCGTACTCGGTCAGGTGCACCGGCTCGAGGTTGCGGCACAGGTATTCGACGCCGACCAGGTCCAGCACCAGCCGCCCGTCGGCCTGGAGACTGTCTCGGATATTGGCCAGGACCTGGAGATGCTCTTCTTCGGCGCGGAAGTAGCCGAAGCTGGTCCACATCACCAGCGCCAGTTGATAGGTCTTTTCGCGGCGGAATTCGCGCATGTCGGCCTGCACCGTCTCGATCGGCAGCTCGCCGCGCGCCTGTTCCAGTTGGTCCAGCAGCAGCCGGCTGGTATCGACGGCCGTGACCGGATACCCTGCGCGGGCCAGCGGCAGGGCGTGGCGGCCGGGGCCCGCTCCCAGGTCGAGTACCGGCCCGGGTTCGACGCCGACCAGCTCGATCAGGTCGGCGATGTCGTACTCGGCGCCGGCAAAGGTTTCCTCGTTGAACATCAGTGGTCCAAACGTGCGCCAAAAGTCTTCCTGCAGATACCAGTCCGTGGCCAAGTTCGTCATCCTGTGTGGTGTCCTGGTGAGCCTGTCGGGCTGCGCCACGCTGGGCTGGTACGGCCAGGCCGCGCGCGGTCAGCTCGAGATCATGAGCAAGCGTCAGGATATCGCAGGCCTGATCGAACGGCCCGACATCGATCCGGCCCTGGCCGAGCGGCTGGAACTGGCGCTGGAAATCCGCGCCTTCGCCGTGGCCGAGTTGGGCCTGCCTGACAGCCGCTCCTATACCCGTTTTGCCGACCTGGGCCGCGAGGCGGCGGTGTGGAATGTCATCGCCACGCCGCGCTTCGACATGACGCCCAGGACCTGGTGCTACCCGCTGGTCGGCTGCCTGTCCTACCGCGGATTCTTCCGCCAGGAACGGGCCGAGGCGCTGGCTGAGCGCCTGAACGAGCAGGGCTATGACGCCGCGGTGTTTCCGGTCGCGGCCTATTCCACCCTGGGCTGGTTCGCCGACCCGGTCCTGAATACCATGCTCAGCCGCTCTGATGCCCGCCTGGCCGCGCTGATCTTCCACGAGCTGGCCCATGAAAAGCTGTTTCTGCCCGGCGATACCGAGTTCAGCGAAGGCTATGCCACGGCGGTGGAGCGCATCGGGGTCGAGCGCTGGCTTGAGAGTCGCGGCGAAGTCGACGCGCTGGAAAGCTGGCGCCGCGACGAGGCGCTGCAGGCTGAGTTCACCGAACGGCTGCTGGCCGCGCGCCAGCGCCTGATCGAGATCTACGCCTCCGGCCACAGCGAGGCCGAGATGCTGGCCGCGCGCGACCGTGTTTTCGCAGACTTGCGTGAGTCCCTGGACGACCTGGACCAGGCCGCCGGCGACCGCCGCTTCAGCAGCTGGGCCGAGCGTGACCTCAACAACACCCACCTGGCCCTGGTGGCGACCTACGAGGCCGCGGTGGCCGGATTTCTGCGCCTGTATGGGGACTGCGGGCGTGACCTGGCCTGCTTCCACGCCCGCGCGGCCGAACTGGCCGAGGCCGATCAGGCCACGCGGCGCCGGGTTTTGGGCGATACTGCGTAAAGCCCGGCCCTGGCCGAATGCAAGGTCGGGTTGACTCCTGCCTCCGAAGAAGTTCCGGAATCGTCGCTTGACACGTTCAACGTCCCCCAGCTCTGCCAGCGTCGCTTTCGCCGTCGGAATTGTGGCCGCCGGCCTGTTGCCGGGCGTACAGGCCATGGCCCAGGGCCTGATCATTGACAGTGCCCGGCCGCCGCAGAGCTGCCTGCCACCCGAGCAGCGCCTGGAACGCATCGAGCCGGAGCGCGGCGACGATCTGCCGCTCAGGATCGATGCCGAGTTCTTCAGCGCCGAGCCGGGCCAGCCGGTGATTGCGCGCGACCGCGTTCGCATCGTGCAGGGCGACCGCCAGCTCGAAACCGACGAAATGGTGTTCGACCGCGAGACCGGCCGTCTCGACCTGCCGGTGCTGCTCAACTACCGCGACGCCTTCATCGCCATCCGCGCCGAGCGCGCCTGGGTCGAGTCGCAGGAATCGCGCGGCCGCTTCGAAGGCGTGGACTACCAGATCGCCGGTTCCGAGGGCGCCGGACAGGCCATGGTCATCGATTTGAAGAGCGCGACCCGGGCCGAGCTGGAAGATTTCGACTTCACCACCTGCGACCCCAACGACCCCGACTGGCAGCTCAAGGCACGCCAGGTCAGGCTGGACCTGGATCGCGGGCAGGGCGTGGCGCGCCACGCGCGGCTGGAGTTCAAGGGCGTGCCGATCCTGTACTCGCCGTGGCTGAGTTTCCCCTTGAGCGACGAGCGCCAGAGCGGTTTCCTGTATCCGCAGTTCGGGTTTTCCAGCGACGACGGGTTCGATTTGCGCGTGCCCTGGTACTGGAACATCGCGCCCAACCGCGACGCCACCTTCACCGGCCGCTGGATCCAGGATCGCGGCAGCATGCTGGCCAGCGAGTTCCGCTTCCTGACCCCGCGCCAGCGCGGCCAGGTCGATCTCGAGGTGCTGCCGTCGGACCGCAAGGCCGACCGCAACCGCTACTACGGTCAGTTCGATTACGGTGCGGCGCTGGCGCCCCGATGGCAGGCCCGGGTCGAGCTTCGGCGCGCCTCGGATGACGACTATTTCGTTGACCTCGGCGGCGACCTGGCCGATTCTTCCGTCCAGTTTCTGCGCTCCAGCGCCGGCGTGCGCGGGGCCGGTCGTTATTGGACCGCCGACGTGCTGGCCGACACCTTCCAGGTGCTCGACGAGGCGGTGACGCCGGCCGCCGAACCCTACCGCCGGCTGCCGCGCATCCGCGTGCTCTACGACCAGCCGCTGCCGGGCAACCTGGATTTCGCCGTCGACAGCGAACTGGTCTATTTCGACCGCGACCAGGGCGTCACCGGCGGCCGCATGGACCTTTATCCGCGCCTGCGCTGGAGCCTGCTCCGGCCCGGCTGGTTCGTCCGCCCCGAACTCGGGCTTCGCAGCACCGCCTATGAACTGAGCGGGGCCGAGCGCGGCAGCATTTCGCGCACCACGCCCATCGCCAGCCTCGATGGCGGCATGGTCTTCGAGCGGCCGGGCGCGAACGGCCGCCATATCCAGACCCTGGAGCCGCGCCTGTTCTACCTCTACGTGCCCGAGCGCAACCAGGAAGATATTCCGACCTTCGATACCGCCGAGCTGACCTTCGGTTTCAGCCAGCTGTTCCACCACAACCGCTTCAGCGGCCCCGACCGCCAGGCCGACGCCAACCAGTTGACCGTGGCCCTGACCTCGCGCCGCATCAATCTGGACGACGGCCAGTCGCCGCTGGACGTGAGCATCGGCCAGATCTTCTACTTCAGCGACCTCGAGGTCCAGCTGCCCAACCAGCCGATCGACGATCGCAGCCGCTCGGCCACCGTGGCCGAGGTGAGCTGGCGCCCGCGCCCGCAGCTGAGCCTGAGCGCGGGATTGCAGTGGGACAGCATCGAAAATGAAACGGAAGTGGCACAATTCGGTCTGAGCTACCGGGGCCGCGATGCCCGCCAGATGGCGCTCGGTTATCGCTTCCGGCGCGACCGCCTGGACCAGGTGGATCTGCGGGTTCGCTACCCGGTTCGTGAGAACATGAACCTGTTCGGGCGGCTGAACTACTCGTTCGAGGAGAGTCAGACGCTGGAGGCCC
>SKKM01000093.1 GCA_007121485.1 Wenzhouxiangella sp.
CGAGCAGCCTCGTGACCAGTGGTCGAATGCGCTGGTCGCTCAGGCCACCGAAAAGATACTGGAAGGGGCACGCGCGGCCGGTTTCGCGGTCAGCGATGTGGACAGCCTGCTGGCGCTGAGCCACCAGGATCTGTGGCGCGCGCTGAACGCCAGCCATCCGGCCCTGCCCGTGCCGGCCGACTGGCCGCTGTTCGTGATTTACACCTCCGGTTCCACCGGCAAGCCCAAGGGCGTGGTCCACACTCACGGCGGATGGCTGGCCGGCGTGGCCCACACCATGCGCACGGTGTTCGGCGCGGAACCCGACGACCGCCTGTACGTGATCGCCGATCCGGGCTGGATCACCGGCCAGGCCTACCTGATCGCCGCCCCGCTGGCGCTGGGCATCACCTCCATCGTCCACGAAGGCTCGCCGCTGTTTCCGCACGCCGGGCGTTTTTCCTCGATCATCGAGCGTCACGGCGCGACCATGTTCAAGGCCGGCTCCACCTTCCTGAAAGCGGTTATGACCGACCCGGCCAGCACCGAGGACATGGCCGCTTTCGACATGTCGGGCCTGAAGGTCGCGACCTTCTGCGCCGAGCCAGTCTCGCCGGCCGTCCAGCAGTTCGCCATGGACCGGGTTTGTTCGCGCTACATCAACTCCTACTGGGCCACCGAGCACGGCGGCATGGTGTTCTCCTGCCCCTGGGGCAACATCAAGCCGCTGGCCGCCGACGCGCGCACCTGGGCCCTGCCCTGGATCGACGCCGAGGTGCGCATTGCCGAGGAAACCGACGAGCACGGGCAGGCGACGAAGTGGCGCGTGGCGGCCAAGGGCGAGAAGGGCGAGCTGGTCATCAAGCGGCCCTACCCGTATCTCGCCCGCACCATCTGGGGCGATGCCGAGCGACTGGGCACGCCGGAGTGGCGCGGCGACCTGGAGCGCTTCCAAGCCGTGTACTTCGATCGCTGGGCCGGCGGCCTAGCGTACACCCAGGGCGATTACGCACGCGCTTACGAAGACGGCTCGGTCACCTTGCACGGGCGCTCGGACGATGTGATCAATGTCTCCGGCCACCGCATCGGCACCGAGGAAATCGAGGGCGCCATCCTGCGCGACAAGGTGCTGCGGCCCGACTCGCCGCTGGGCAATGCCGTGGTCGTCGGCGCGCCCCACGACGAGAAAGGCGAGACGCCGGTGGCGTTCCTGATCGCGGCCCCGGGGCAGCGTCTGGGCGACGACGATCTGGCCCGCCTGAAGGATCTCGTGCGCACGGAAAAAGGCGTGACCGCCGTGCCTTCGGACTTCCTGATCGTCTCCGGCTTTCCCGAAACCCGCTCCGGCAAATACATGCGCCGCACCTTGCGCGCCATCCTGCTCGACGAACCGCTGGGCGATACCTCGACCCTGCGCAATCCGGAAGTGGTCGACGAGATCCGCCAGACCGTCGCCGAGTGGCGCGCCTTCGGTCGCCTGGGCGATGCGCGCGAGATCGTGCAGTCGCACCGCTACCTGCGGGTGGAAAACCATCGCGTGACGCCGGGCAAGACCGTCGCTTTACTCACCATCGACAGCCCGCCGGTGAATTCCCTGAACGAGCGCTCGCTGGACGAGCTGCACACCGTGCTGCAGCACATCCGAGAGCGCCGGGACACGGTGGCCCTGATCGTCACCGGCGCGCGCTCGGCCTTCGTCGCCGGGGCCGACGTCAAGGAGCTGCTGGAAGTCGGCGAGGCCGGCGACCTGGACAGCGCACGCACGCCGCCCAACGCGGCCCATGCCGCCTTCTCCACCCTGGAAAACCTGGGCAAGCCGGTGATCGCCGCGGTCAACGGCCCGGCCCTGGGCGGCGGCAGCGAGATGGTGCTGGCCTGCGCCTACGTCATAGCCGACGGTCACGCGCGCTTCGGCCAGCCCGAGATCAACCTCAACCTGCTGCCCGGCTACGGCGGCACGCAAAGACTGCCGCGCCGCCTGCACGCCCGGCGCGGGGTGGACGGACTTGTAGACGCAGCACGCCTGATTCTCGGCGGACGGGCGTTGGATGCCGATGAGGCGCTGGACTTGGGCCTGGCCGATGAGGTGGTCGGCCACGATGCGACCGGGGTGGTCGCCGCCGCAATGGACCGGGTGCGTGCCTGGCTGGCCGGCGAAGGTCCGCTGGTGGCAGCCATGGCCGCGCGCGAGCGCTACCTGGCCACGCGCGATGACGCCCTGCCCTGGAGCGATGAACTGCTGACCCATCCGCGCCTGAAGGCGACGGTGGATCAGGTCAAGGCCAGCGGACGCGAAAAGCCAGTCGCCCGCATTCTGGAAGCGCTGACCTTGGGCGCGGCTCAAGGCCAGTCGGTCGGCCTGAAACGCGAGGCTGAATTGTTTGCCGAGGCGGTCTGCGATCCGGACTGCGGCCCGCCCGGCATCCGCGCCTTCCTGGAGCGCCGCAGCGCGCCGCTGCCGCTGAAATTCGTGGAAGTACCGCCAGACGCCAACGCCGAAACCCGCACGAGCCTGGAGCGCGAGGGCCGACTTTTGCCGCTGGATGCCCCGTTCTATCCCGGCGTCACGCCCATCCCCGAGTACCAGTACGGCATGGGCGTGGCCAAGGATCCGGCCACGGCCCGGCCCGCCCACGGCGACCCCAGGGACGCCGAGCGCTGCCTCGTATTCAAGACGCCCAAGCCCGGCCCCAACGAGGCGCTGGTCTACATCCTGGCCTCCGAGGTCAACTTCAACGATATCTGGGCGATTACCGGCATCCCGGTTTCGCCCTTCGACGCGCGCGACGCCGATCTCCAGGTGACAGGCTCGGGCGGGGTGGCACTGATCGCCCAGCTTGGTCAGGAGCTGGTGCGCGAGGGCCGGCTGTCGGTGGGCCAACTGGTGACGATTTATTCCGGCCAGAGCGAGCTGCTGTCGCCGGACCAGGGCCTGGACCCGATGGCGGCGGATTTCCATATCCAGGGCTACGAGATCAACGACGGCTCGCACGCCCAGTTTCTGGTGGTGCAGGGCCCGCAGCTGCAGCCCAAGCTGGCCAGCCTGACCATCGAACAGGCCGCGGCCAGCGGCCTGACCCAGGGCACGATCCACCGCGCGCTGTTCCGCACGCTGGATATCCAGCCGGGCAAGCGCCTGTTCGTCGAGGGCGCGTCCACCGGCACCGGTCTGGAATGCCTGCGCACCGCGCGCCGCACCGGTCTGGACGTGGTCGGCATGGTTTCCAGCGAGGAGCGCGCCGAGCGGGTGCGACAGTTCGGCGGCGGCGCGGTCAATCGCAAGGACCCGCGCTTTGCTTCCATCTTCTCACCGGTACCCGACGAGCCCGAGGCCTGGGCCGAGTGGGAGCAAGCCGGCCAGCCCTTCGTCGAGGAAGTCCACGCCCAGGCCGGTGGGCCGATCGACTACGTGGTCTCGCACGCCGGCGAGCGCGCCTTCTCGCGCTCCTTCCAGCTGCTCGGCAAAGGCGGGGTGCTGACCTTTTTCGGCGCCACCTCCGGCTATCGCTTCTCTTTCATGGGCAAGCCCGGGGTCGAGAAAGCCGACGTCATGCTGGCCCGCGCAGGATTGCGGGCCGGCAAGTCGCTGCTGGTGATCTACGGGCCCGGTGCGGAAGACGGCATCGTCGATCCGGTCGCCATTGAAGCCATCGAGGTCGGCTGCGCCCGCGGCGCGCGCGTGGCCGTGCTGGCCGATACCGGCGCCCAGCGCGAGTTCGTCACCTCGCTGGGCTTTGGCGCCAACCTGTCCGGCGTGGTCAGCCTGCAGGACATCCAGCGCCGACTGGGCAGCGATTTCGACCCCCCCGGGCCGTTCATGCGCCTGCCCGATCCCTTCACCGAATCGTCCGAGTTCAAGGAAGCCGTGCGCCGCTTCTCCGACCGAACCCTGAAACCCATCGGTTCGGCGATCGCGCCGCTGCTGCGCAACACCCTGGACCGGCGTGGGCTGCCCGACGTGGTGTTCGAACGTGCCGGCCGTGACGGACTGGCCCTGGCCACCTCGCTGGTCAAGCCCACGGTCGGCTCGGTGGTGTATGCGGAGGA
>SKKM01000105.1 GCA_007121485.1 Wenzhouxiangella sp.
AGGCGCGGCGCTGCGAAATCTACTCCGACGTCGACGGCGTCTACACCGCCGACCCGCGCCTGGTGCCGGAGGCGACCCGGCTCAACCTGCTCAGCCTGGCCGAGATGAAGACCCTGGCCCACCACGGCGCCGGCGTGCTCAACGAGCGGGCCATCGACTACGCGATCAGCCACGGGGTCACGATCCACGCCCGGCGGGCGCACGGCGAGGGCGGACAGACCGTGGTGCGGCGCGAGCCCGGCACCGGCCGCAGCCGCATCGTCGGCGTGGCCGCCCACCGGCGGCTGTTCAGCGTCCGGCCCGGGCCGGACACCGACCTGGTCGAGATGGCGGCCGCGCTGGACGAGTACGAAATCTTTGCCCCTGACTTGAGCGAGTCCGGGATGCCGCGCTTTCTGCTGCCGGTCGAACAGCTGGCCGATATCGATGGACTGGCGCGGTCGCTGAAAAAGCGGTTTGGCCAGGACGTGTGCATCGAGCATCCGCTGGGCGCCGTTTCGGCGGTTGGCCACGATGCCGGCCGCGATGACGATGCACTGGCCTTTGCCCGCGACCGGCTCGAATCGGACGGCATCGAGGTCGTCGCCGCCTTCGGGTGCCGCCACGCCGTGGTCTGCCTGGTGGCGGCCGAGCGGGTGGAGGCGTCCGCGCAGGCCCTGCATGCCGGCTTCCGGATCACCGATACCGAGGTGGCCCATGTCGCCTGAAGCCGCACGCGCACAGGCAGATCCCATCGTCGTGCAATTTCGCAAGCCGCGCCCGGAAGACGGCGCGGCCATGTGGCGCCTGGTCAGGGAAATGGGCGGACTGGAGTTGAACAGCGCCTACTTCTACGTGCTGTTTGCCACCGATTTTGCCGACACCGGCGTGGTCGCCGAAACCGAGGACGGGCAGCTGGCCGGCTTTGTGGTCGGACATCGGCCGCCGACCCGTGCGGAAGCGGTCTTCGTCTGGCAGGTCGGCGTGGCGCCGTGGATGCGCCGCCAGGGCCTGGCCCGCAGCCTGCTCGACGAGCTGCTGGCGCGCCAGCCCGCCGAGGTCAGCTGGCTGGAGGCCAGCGTGACGCCCGACAACACGGCGTCGACCCGCCTGTTCCGCGCCCTGGCGCGCGACCGCGGCGTCGAGTGCCGGGAATCCGAATACATGAGCGCCGAGCTGTTTCCGCGCTCCCACGCGGCCGAAAACCTGTTTCGTATCGGCCCGCTTGAACCCCGAATTCAAACATCCTGAAGGCAGATATCGTCATGAGCATCGAAACCATCAACAAACTCGAATCCGAAGTGCGCGGCTACGTGCGCAATTTCCCGTGCGTGTTCACCCACGCCCGCGGCGCGCGCCTGACCGACGAGGACGGACGCGAGTACATCGACTTCTTCGCCGGCGCCGGCGTGATGAACTACGGCCACAACCATCCGGATCTCAAGCGCGCGCTGCTGGATTACCTGAGCGAGGACCGGATCGTCCACAGTCTGGACATGGCGACCGCAGCCAAGATCCGCTTCCTGGAGCGCTTCGAGGAAGTGATTCTCAAGCCCAGGAATCTCGACTATCGCGTTCAGTTCCCCGGGCCGACCGGCACCAACGCGGTCGAGGCCGCCTTGAAGCTGGCGCGCAAGGTGACCGGGCGCGAGCGCGTGATTTCCTTCACCAACGCCTTCCACGGCATGACCCTGGGTTCGCTGGCCGTCACCGGCAACTCGTTCAAGCGTGCCGGCGCCGGAGTGCCCCTGTCGCACGTGAGCATGATGCCCTTCGACAGCTACCTGGAAGAGGGCAAGGACCAGAGCCTGGCCCTGCTCGAGACGCTGCTCGGCGACGAGGGCTCCGGCGTGGACAAGCCGGCCGCGGCCATCATCGAGACCGTCCAGGCCGAAGGCGGGGTCAACGTGGCGCGGATGGAGTGGCTGAAGGAACTGGCCGCCATCCTCAAGCGCCACGACGTGCTGCTGATCGTCGACGATATCCAGGTCGGCTGCGGTCGCACCGGCCCGTTCTTCAGCTTCGAGCCGGCCGGCATCCAGCCCGATATCGTCTGCCTGTCAAAGTCCTTGAGCGGCTTCGGCCTGCCGCTGGCCGTCACCCTGATGCGGCCCGAACTGGACCAGTGGGCGCCGGGCGAGCACAACGGCACCTTCCGCGGCCACAACCCGGCCTTTGTCACCGCCACCGCGGCGCTGGACTTCTGGGCCGACCAGGAACTGCAGCACGCCACCGAGCGCAAGGCGGCCAAGGTGACCGAGCGCCTGGAAGCGCTGGTGCGCCGGATTCCGGTGCAGGCCGAAGCGCGCGGGCGCGGACTGATCCAGGGCATCGAGTTTGCCGATGCCGAACTCGCGGCCGAGTGCTCCAAGCGCGCCTTCGAGCAGGGCCTGATCATCGAAACCGCCGGTGTCGAAGACCAGGTGCTGAAGCTGCTGCCGCCGCTGATGATTCCCGATGCCGACCTGGAGGCAGGCCTGCGCATCATCGAGTCGGTGGTCGGCGCCGTGGCGGCCGAAGCCGCACCGAACCAGCGCGTCGCCTAGAAGATTCTCAGCGGCTCAGCTCGACCCCATCGCTCGCGGCCTCGGCCACGAGCTGCGGGTGCGGCTGGGCCAGCTGCTGGCGCCAGAATTCGGCGCTGACCTCGCCCAGCGCGCGCGATTCGCCGTTGAGCATCACCACCAGGCCGACGCGCCGGTCGCGCGAGTAGCTGATGTGGGCGACAAAGCCGCGCACCCAACCGTTGTGCATGAAGATCGGCTCCTGGCCGACGGTGAAGATGCGCCAGCCCAGACCGTAGTGGGCGTCATCGGACAGCGCACCCCAGGCTCCCCGGCGCAGCTCGCGCACCGTGCGCACGCGCTTTTCCTTCAGCGGCTCGACCAGGGCGGGATCGAGCACGTCGGCGCGATAGCCCTTTTGCGCGATCAGCCATTGGGCCAGGTCCAGCACGCTGGCGTTCACCCCGGCCGAAGCCGGCACCAGGTAGTAGGATTCGGCCACCTCGACCGGGGTCCACACTCGTCCCTGGACCCGGCGCACGTGCGGCGTGGCCCGGTTGGCCTCGGCCAGGAAGGCCTCTCTGCCCACGGACGCCTGCTCCATGCCCAGCGGTTCGAGCAGCCGCTCGCGCAGCAGGTCCTCGAAGGTCCGGCCCGTGCTTTGCTCGATGGCCGGAGCGACCAGGGCAAACAGCACGTTCTGGTAGGTGTAGCAAGAACCCGGCGCGCACAGCGGCTGCACGTTGGCAAAGTGCGGGACGATGCGGTCGAGCGGGGTGTTGGCGTTCAGCAGGTTGTCGAAGGCATTGGGCACCACGCCGGTGGTCTGGCTGAGCAGGTGGTGCAGCTGCAGCTGGCGGGCATGGGCGGGGTCCTGCATGCGCAACTCGGGCACGAAGCGCAGGACCGGATCGTCCCAGCGCAGGTGACCGTCGGCCACGACCATGGCGGTCAGCTGGGCGGCGAAGGTTTTCGAGACCGATGCGGTGCGGAACACCGTGGTCGGCGTGACCGGCGCCTGGCTGCCGACTCGGCGCACGCCGTAGGTGCCGACCTTTTCGACCTGGCCGTTGCGCACGACGGCGTAGGCGCCGCCGGGTATGCCGTGTTCATACAGAGCTTCGCGGAAATGCCGATCCAGCGTATCGAGCGAATCAGCCCCGGCTGCCACGCCGCAAAGCGTGGTCGCCAGAACACCGACCAGCATGCATTTGAGCCGACGGATGGAGCCTGGCATGCGTCCCCCTGGGGTCTGTAGTCGCGGTCGATTATAGGTCATAGCCAATCGGCGTCGGAATTGACCTCGATCCGGTCTCGTCCGCGGCGCTTGGCCAGGTAGAGGGCGGCGTCGGCAGCCTTGACCCAGGCCTCCAGCGGTTCGGTCGATCCACGGCGCGCCACCACGCCGAAGCTGGCCGACATGCTGATGCTCTGGCCGCGGTAGCTGATCTGGCCATCGGACAGGCAGCCGCGCAGCACCTCGCACAGGCGCACCGCACCGTCGGCATCGGTGTCGGGCAAGGCCAGCAGGAATTCCTCTCCGCCCCAGCGGGCGGCGAGGTCGGTGCTTCTGACGCGCATCTTGAGAATGTCCGCGAGCGCGGCCAGCACGGCGTCGCCGGCGGCATGGCCGTGCAGGTCGTTGATTTGCTTGAAATGATCCAGATCGAACAGGATCAGGGCGAGCGGGTGGTCCTGGCGAACCGCCAGCTGCTGCAGCATCGGAAAGCGCTCGGTAAAGCCGCGGCGGTTGAGCAGGCCGGTCAGGAACTCCTCGGTCGCGCTGGCGCGCAGGCGCTGGTTGGCCTCCTCCAGCTCCACGGTGCGGGCGTCGACCAGCGCCGACAGCCGCTCATTCCTGATCTTCAGCTGCCGTTCGCGCAGCGCGATCGTCGCCCAGAAGGTGCCGGCCAGCAGCAGCAGGGTGGCGACCCAGGCCAGCGGCGACTGCCACCAGGGTGCGGCGACCAGGATCGGCAACTCCAGGCGGTTGGCGGCCGGCACGCCGCGACTGCTCCAGCCCTCGACCTCGAGCACGTACTGGCCGGGCGGCAGGTTGGTGTAGCGAATCGCCCGGCTCTTGGTCAGTTCGCTGAAGTCCGGCTCGAATCCGCGCAGACGGTAGCGCAGCGAGTTGCGCGAGGGGTCATGAAAATCCAGCACGGCCACCTGCACGGTGAGGTCGCGGAAGTCATGCGGCAGCGACAGTGCATCCAGGCTCATGTCGAGTGCGCGCGTGCGTTCCTCGCCATTCAGCCACAGTCGGCTGAGCACCACCGGCGGCGCGCTCAGGCTGCGCGGCGGAGCCGCCGGGTCGACGGTGACGGCGCCGTGGCTGGTGCCCATGACCAGCTGGCCGCTGGCCAGCGAGTGCACGGCATTGCGCTGCATGCCCACGCCCGGCAAACCGTCACCCAGGCCGTACTTGAAGAAGCGCTCGGCGCCCGGCGGCTTGCGCGCCACGCCCTGCGAGCTCAGGGCCCAGGCGCCGCCCTGGGCGTCCAGGTGAAAGCCGGTGACGCGCTCCACCGGCAGTCCATGCGCGAAGCCGAAACGCTCGGGCTGTCCGCTGGCCAGGTCGTAGCGCAGCAGGCCGTCTTCCGTGCACAGCCACAAAAGGTCCGTCTGCTCCGGATAAACGCAGTAAAAGCTGGGCTCGTGGGAACGTTCGTCGAGCGGAATCTCGAGCGCTTCGAAGTCCTCGCCGTTGAACAGGAACAGTCCGGAATAACGCGTGGCGGCCCAGATCCGGCCGCTATCGTCGCGCTGCAGCTGGTAGACCTGGTCGCCCCTGAGTTCGCGCAGCCGGCGCAGGTAAACCCGGGCCTGCTCGCTGTCCGGATGCCATTCCACCACGCCGTACTGCCACAGACCGAGCCACAGCGTGCCGTCGCTCTCCGCGTGCAGGCTGGTCACGGCCAGCGTGCCGATGCCGAGCAGTTCGTAGACCCTGGAGTCCGGCAGCAGCTGTTCATCATCGCCGATGCGGAACAGGCCGTCGTTGGTGCCGATCCAGACCTGGCCGTCGGGCGCCTGGTGCAGGTCTTCGACCCGCCGCACGCCGATCTCGCTGGGGAATTCCCAGTGGCGCCAGGCGCCGGCGGCGTCGCGGCGCAGGATGCCGCCGGGAACGCCGACCCACAGTCGCCCGCGGTTGTCGTGCAAGACGGCGGTGGTGATCCGCCGCCCCCACTCGGCCAGCTCCTCCG
The DNA here is from genome assembly GCA_007121485.1 of Wenzhouxiangella sp. Taxonomy (GTDB): domain Bacteria; phylum Pseudomonadota; class Gammaproteobacteria; order Xanthomonadales; family Wenzhouxiangellaceae; genus Wenzhouxiangella. The sequence goes on from SKKM01000105.1 coordinate 5,693, forward strand.
GCAATTGTTCAGCCAGCCCGGTGAACACCGGATGGTTGCGCCGGCCCTGGATCAGGCCCTGGTCGCGCGTGCCTATCCACAGGTTGCCTTCACGGTCCTCCAGCAGGCTGCGGATGTCGACGTCGGCGACCAGGTTGTAGGACTCTCCCTGCAGCTGGAACTCGTGCTGCGGGCGGGCGATCTTGTACAGCCCGTCGTGGGCGCCGACCCAGGCATGGCCCTCGCGGTTTTCCAGGATGACGTTGACGCGCGGCAGGGTGGGCGGCTCGCCGTTGGCGAAGGGGATCGGCATGAAACGCCCGGATTCCGGATCCAGGCGATGGACGCCGAGCTGGGAACCGGCCCAGATTTCCCCGTGTACCCGGGCGATGGCGCGGACTTCCGTGCCGCGCTCGAAGGTCCTGGCGGCCCCGCGGTCGAGCAGGTAGTGACGCCATTGTTCGAGGTCTGGGCTCAGCCAGTAGATCCCGCCGGAGGTTGCCACCCAGATCCCGTCGTCGTGCTCGACCAGGTCCCAGATGCGTTCCTCGAACAGCGGATGATCGGGATCGTCGCGGGCGAAGCGGCGCAAACGGTCCGGCGTCTCGGGCTCGATCAGGTTGATGCCGGAAATGGTGCCGACCCATACCCGGCCGCTGCGATCGACCATCAGGGTCTGTACCCGGTTGTTGGCCAGCGCGTCGGGATCGTCCTCGTCGGCCATGAAGGCAACGTAGCGATTCCGGCGGGCATCCCAGTACTGCAGGCCATTGCCCCAGCTGCCGACCCAGAGGCGCCCGGCCGGCGTGATGACCTGGGCGCTGACATTGGGGCGAGTCAGGTCGGCGGCAAAGCCCTCGGTCCAGGACATGAATTCATAGCCGTCGTAGCGCAGCAGCCCGTCGGTGTCGCCGGCCAGCCAGATCAGCCCACGCTCGTCCTGGAGAATGTCGTAGACGGAGGATTGCCGACCGCCCAAATCATCGGTCAGACGCTGGAACTGGAAACGGGGCTGATCCGACGCATCGGCGGCCATGATCGGCGCGCAGGCAAGCGCCGCCCCCAGCAGGCACAGGGCGAATGCGAACAGGCCACGCGTGGGTGAGCCGGATCGGTGAGAAGTGAACACGGGCGCTTGGTGGGTCCGGTCGAGCCGATGCGGCCCAGCTTAGCGCCAAGCCGGTCTTTTGTCATCTCTGGAGCGCTTCCCCCGTCCCCGGTGCCGGTCAGTGCAGCTTCAGCGCCGGCCTCAGGAAATGACTGAGGCTGCGCACGCCCATCATCAGGGTTCCGCGCACCAGCCCGTAGACCTCCAGCAGGTGACGGCGATACAGCGAATGATAGGTGAAGCGCGCCAGGCGTCCCTCGACCATCACGCCGCCGCCGAGAAAGGAAAACAGGTTGCCGACGGTATGGAAGCGCGACAGGTTGACCAGCGAGCCGAGGTCGCGGTAGACGTACTCGCGGCGCGGTTCGCGGCCCTTGAGGAGGTCGATCAGGTTGTTGACCACCATGTGTCCCATCTGCCGGGCCACCTGGCCGCGCGGCGGCGCGATGCTGCCGTCCGGCTGCGGACAGGCGCAGCAGTCGCCGATGGCGAAGATGCGCTCGTCGCGCGTGGTCTGGGCGTTGGGCTTGACCACCAGCTGGTGGTCCTCGTTGGTCTCCAGGCCGCCGATGCCGCCGAGGAATTCCGGCGCCTGGATGCCGGCAGCCCACAGCGTCAGGTCGCTGGGCAGTCTTTCGCCGGAGGCCAGCACGATGCCGTCCGCCTCGGCCCTGATCACGCTCTGGCCTACGCGCACGGTGATGCCCATGTCCTGCAGCTGCTGTTCGACCGATCGCGCGATCGCTTCGCGCTGAACCTGCGGCAGAATGCGTTCCTCGGAGTCGACCAGGGTGATCGACAGCATGGAGGCGTCCATGTTGAAGCCATAGCCCTTGAGCTGGTCGGCCGCGTGCATCATTTCGGCGGCCATTTCTGCGCCGGTTGCGCCCGCGCCGATGATGACGACCTTGACCTGCTCCTTGAGCCGTTCCTCGCGCGCGTAGCGCAGGAAGCGCTTGCGCAGGATGTTCTTGATCTCCATCGCCTGCTCGGTCGTGTCCAGGAAGTGGCAGTGCTGCTGCACGCCCGGGATGCCGAAGTCCTTGGCCACGCTGCCGACGGCGACGACCAGGTAGTCGTAATTCAGGGTCCGGGCCGGCAGCAGTTCCTGGTCGCCGTCCATGATCGGCGCCAGCTCGATCCGGCCGTGCGCGCGATCGATGTCGGTCAGCCGGCCCTGCTGGAAGCGGTAGCCGTTGGCGCGGGCATGGCCGCGAAAACTCATGGCGTCGATGCCGGTGTCCAGCGTGCCGGTCGCCACTTCATGCAGCAGGGGCTTCCAGACATGGTTCTCGGCCATGTCGACCAGGATGATCTCGGCCTTTTTCTTCTTGCCCAGGCGGCGGCCCAGGCGGGTGGCGACGCCGATGCCGCCGGCGCCGCCGCCGACGATGACGATCCGTTTCATGTTGGCACCTTCATTTGGGGGAATTGACATGTATCAAGGCCGGCACCTTGCGTGATTGCTACATTGAACGCCCGTCAAGACAGCAAGCAGCAGGTGCACCATGGGTATAGGCAACATCGGACTTCCGCAGCTGATCATTCTTCTCGTGGTCGTGATGCTGGTGTTTGGCACCAAGAAGATCCGCAACCTGGGCGGTGACCTGGGTTCTGCCATCCGCGATTTCCGCAAGGGCATGAACGAAGTCGAATCGGCAGCCGCCGAGCCGGCCGAAGCGGCAGACACCGAACCGACGGCCAAGAGCTGAAACGGCCCTGAATCGATCACAGGCCGGTCGCCGCGAGCGCTCGGCCATCCTGCTCTTGCTCATTCCCTAGATTCTCTCGTAGTGACGCCGGTCGTCGCGCGTGCCCGTATAGTAAAGGCCGCCGCTCAGGCCGAAGTCGGCCGGCGCCAGGTTCTGCTGGCGGTCGGCCTGTTCGCCGGCTCGCACCATGTTCTCGTACTCCTCGATGCTCAGGCGCCGGCGCGCTTCGAGTTCGGCCGCCGGATCAATGCGTCCTTGCCATTCGCCCGCCTGTGCCGCGATCGTGGCCAGGCAGTAGGTCGCGCCGCAGCCGCTGCCGTAGGAGAACAGGCTGATCCGTTCGCCGGCCAGCTGGCCGCCGGCCTTGCGCAGCAGGTCGATCAGCGACAGGAACAATGAGCCGGTGTAGATGTTGCCGATCTCGGCGTTGAGCGTCAGCCACGGCGCGCAGCGCCGCGCATAGCTGTCCTGCAAACGTTGCCAGGGTTCGGCCTCGTCCTTGCTGATGGCCTGGCCCAGTTCCATTTCAAGCTCCCTTTGGTGGGCCTTGAAAGCCATCTTGACGAAGGGGACGTGGTACAGGCAGGCCTGCAGTCCGCCCAGCAGGTCCGGGCGTGCACCGACCGCGTCCTCGCGGGCCGAGGCCAGCGCGTCCAGGTAGCACTGGATCGAGTACTGCCCGTCGGCCAGGGCGTACTTGGAGTACAGCGGGCGCCAGAAATCCATGACCTGGCGGGTGTAGTCGCCGATGCTGGCCGGCTGGATCTCCAGCAGGCGCGGCTGCTCGCTGACCACCATGGCCACCGCACCCGCGCCCTGGGTCGGCTCGCCGGGCGTGCCCAGGCCGTAGTTGGCGATGTCGGAGGCGATCACCAGCGCCTTGCGCCCGCGCGCGCGGCCGGAGGCGATCCAGTCCATCGACGAGGTCAGGCCGGCCATGGCGCCGTAGCAGGCGTGCTTGGTCTCGAAGGTGCGGCAGCGCTCGTTCAGGCCGAGCAGGTCGTGGACGTAGACCGCCACCGGCTTGCTGTGGTCGACGCCGGTCTCGGTGCCGACGATCAGCGTGCCGATCTCGGCCGGATCGATGCCGAAGGCCTCGATTGCCCGGGCGCCGGCCTCGACCGCCATGGTGACGGTGTCTTCGCACGGGCTGGCAATGGCCATGCGGTGTTGGCCCAGGCCCTTGGTGAACTTGGCCGGGTCGACGCCGCGGGCCGTGGCCAGATCGGCCAGATCGACGTAGGCGGCCGGGCCGGAAAAGGCCAGCGCGTCGATACCGACGGGAATGGTGTCTTTCATGTTCTGGGTTCTGGGCTGCGTCTGCTGCGGCAACAGCGGCTCAGGATACCCTAACCATCTTGCGGCGGAGAAACGCGATCTGCGTCTGCAGCGGCAGCTCCTTGGGGCAGATATCGTGGCAGCCGAGCAGGCTCATGCAGCCGAACACGCCGTCGTCGTCGCCGATCAGATCGTAGAAGTCGCCGTCGTCGCGCGCGTCGCGCGGATCGAGCCGGAAGCGGGCGATCTTGTTCAGGCCCACCGCGCCGACGAAATCCTCGCGCATGCGCGCCGTGCCGCATGCTGCAATGCAGCAGCCGCACTCGATGCAGCGGTCGAGCTCGTAGATCGCTTCGGCCAGCTCGGGCTCCATGCGCTCCTCGACGGCGTGCAGGTCGACGGGTGTCTGTTCATGGATCCAGGTTTCCAGACGCTCGCTCATGCCGCGCATCCACTCGCCGGTATCGACCGACAGATCGGCGATCAGCTTGAACACCGGCAGCGGGGCCAACGTGATCTCGGGCGCCAGGGTCGATGTCAGGGTGCGGCAGGCCAGCCCCGGCCGGCCGTTGATCACCATGCCGCAGCTGCCGCAGATGCCGGCGCGGCAGACGAAGTCGAACTGCAGGTCCGGCGCGAAGCGCTCGCGGATCTCGTTCAGGGCGATGAACAGGGTCATGCCCTCGTATTCCTCCAACTCGAAGCGCGCAACGTGCGGCTCGCTGGTCGGGTCCTGCGGGTTGTGGCGCAGGATCTTGAACACCAGGGTGCGGCCGGGGGATGGACTGCTCATGTCTTGATCTCCAGGCGCTGGCTGCGCGGCCGATACTTCTCCGGCAGCAGGTGTTCGAAGGGCATCAGCGCCGCCTGCCGTGCGTAGCGGTCATTCGGATCGACGGCTTTCAGGATCTGCTCGATCTGCCGGTGGCGCTGGTCGCTGTGGGGGTGGTCGATGTGGTCGCGCGTGCCGTAGCCGCGGAAGCCCGGCGGCAGTTCCATGTCGCCGACCTCGATGCTCTCGTAGTCCAGGCGCGGCAGGGTGGCCTCGGCGCTGGGCCAGGTGGTGATCGAGCGGTTGAGCCAGTCGCGGTCGTTGCGCTGCGGGAAATCCTCGCGGTAGTGGGCGCCGCGGCTTTCGGTGCGCTGGCGCGCGCCAAGGGCCGCGCACAGGGCCAGCTTGAGCATCTTGGGCAGGCGGTAGGCGGCGACCAGTTCCGGATTGGCGCCGGGTACCCGGTTGCGCACCGAAAGCCGGCGGCTGCGCTCCAGCAGCTGCTCCAGTTCCTCGACCGCGCTTTCCAGCTCCGAGCCGGTGCGGAAGATGCCGACCTGCTCGATCATGATTTCTTCCATGCGCGAACGGATGGCGCTGGCGCTTTCACCATTGCTGGAATTCAGCAGTCCGTCCAGCCCGGCCTGCTCGCGCTCGACGAACTCGCGCACCAGGCCGGTGGACAGGTTGATGTCGCTTTCCGAGCCGGCGCAGAAGTCGGCGATGAACTCCGAGACGATCATGCCGGCGACCACGGTTTCGGCGACCGAGTTGCCGCCCAAGCGATTGAAGCCGTGCATGTCCCAGCAGGCCGCCTCGCCGCAGGCAAACAGGCCCTTGAGCGTGGTGCTTTCGCCACGATGGTCGGTGCGGATGCCGCCCATGGAATAGTGCTGGGTCGGACGCACCGGGATCCAGTCCTCGGCCGGGTCCATGCCTAAAAAGTAGCGGCAGATGTCCGTGACCTCGCGCAGGTTCTTGTGCACGTGCTCGCGCCCGAGTACCGTGATGTCCAGCCACAGGTGATCGCCGTAGGGTGACTGGACGGCCAGGCCCTTGCGCATGTGTTCGGTCATGCGCCGCGAGACCACGTCCCTGGAGGCCAGTTCGCGCTTTTCCCGCTCGTAGTCGGGCATGAAGCGGTGGCCTTTCACGTCGCGCAGGATGCCGCCGTCGCCGCGGCAGCCTTCGGTGGTGAGAATGCCGGCCGGCACGATCGCGGTGGGGTGGAACTGCACGGCTTCCATGTTGCCCAGTTCGGCCACGCCGGTCTCCAGCGCAATGGCCGTGCCCGTGCCCTCGCAGATCACGGCGTTGGTCGAGACCTTGTAGATGCGGCCGTAACCGCCGGTGGCGATGGTGGTGGCACGGGCCAGGAAAGCCGACAGCTCGCCGGTGACCAGGTTGCGCACCACTGCGCCGTAGCAGCGTCCGCCCTCGTGGATCAGGGCCAGGGCTTCCATGCGCTCCATCACCGGGATGCCGTGGGCGATGCTCTGGTCGCCCAGCGCGAACAGCATGGCGTGCCCGGTGCCGTCGGAGGTGTAGCAGGTGCGCCATTTCCTGGTGCCGCCGAAATCGCGCGCAGTGATCAGGCCGTGCGCTTTAGCGCTTTCCGTGATCACGACGCGCTCGGCGTTGATCACGGCCTCGCGCTCGCCCTGGGACACCCGGTTCCAAGGCACGCCCCAGCCGGCCAGCTCGCGGATGGCCTTCGGTGCCACGTGGGTGAACATGCGCGCCACGCGCTGATCAGCCCCCCAGTCGCTGCCCTTGACCGTGTCTTCGAAGTGCACGTCTTCGTTGTCGCCCGCGCCCATGGCCGAGTGGCCCAGGCTGGCCTGCATGCCGCCTTGCGCTGCGGCCGAGTGCGAGCGCTTGGCCGGCACCAGGCTTAAGACGATGGTGTCGAAGCCGCGCTGCTTGACGCCGACCGCAGTGCGCAAGCCCGCCAGCCCGCCGCCGATGACCAGCACGTCGGTGTAGACGATCTTCATCGCGGCACGACCTCGACCTGGTTGCCGAAGTGATCCTGGCCGGTCAGGCCGATGTGGACGAAGGCGCCCAGCGCGGCCAGGCTCATGGCCAGGTAAACCGCGCTCACGATCCAGACTGCCTTCTTGAGAGTCTTGCGGCGCCGGTTCGGATCCTTGCCCTCGAACCAGCCCCACTTGAGCGCCAGCCGGTACAGGCCGACCGCGGCATGCAGCACGACGGCGATGGTCAGCAGCAGGTAGAGCGGCCACTTCCACTCGAACACGATGCGGTAGGAAGAGCCGGCCGGGCCGATGGTGTCCGGTTGGGTCATCATGATGTAGAGATGCACCGAAGCGAGGAAGAACATCGCAAAGCCGGTCCAGATCTGCAGCCACCACAGGCTGGTGTCGCCGTGGCGCATTTCCTTCATGTGGCTGCGGAAGGCCCGGTACTGCGCGGCGTTCTGCGGAAACTTGCGCATGGCGAGCCCGGCGTGGGCGATGAAGATCGCGAAAATCACGCCGGCAAACAGCGTGGTGATGAGCGGGATCTTCTGGCCGAAGATCAACTCACCCTCCAGGGCGCCGGAGACAAAGCGGAAGGCATTGGCGCCGAGCAGGATCGACGAGTCGAACACCAGGTGAAACGCCATGAAGACCGCCAGTACCAGGCCGGTGACGCTTTGAGCCAGGTCCAGCCTGGCCGGCAGTAGGTTGCGTTTCATGGGATTCCCAGGCGATCTGGTGAAAGGGAGCATTGGGGGCAAAGCTAGCACCCGCCAGTTGACTGTCGATTGATTCAGGTCAACCGGGTCTTACATCAGAATCCCTTAAAGTTGAGATTGCAGGATTGCCGTTTCGTTGCGTGCTTCTGCGCCCATTCATCCACCCGACGGCTCATACATCCCGATGCAAGACGATCAAGTCGATCCGCAAGCCCCAGCGAGCCCCGACGACAGCCCCTGGCTGGTCAGCGGCGTGACCGGCTTCATGGGTGGTCATCTGGCCGAGTACCTGCTCGACCAGGGCGTGCCGGTGCGAGCCTTCGCGCGCAGCCCGGAAAAGCTGGTTGGCCGACGCTGGACCGAGCGCTGGCCGCACTGCGAGATCGTGCAGGGCGACGTGCTCAAACCCGAAACGCTGAAAGGCAAGTTCGACGGCGTGCGCGTGGCCTTCTACCTGGTCCATGCCATGTGCGCCGGCAAGAACTACCTGCAGCTGGAGATCGACGGTGCGCGCAACTTCGCCGAGGCCGCGGCTGCTGCCGGGGTGGAGCGGGTGTTCTACATCGGCGGCCTGGTGCCGGAAGGTGCCGAAACCCAGCACATCCTGGCGCGCAAGGCCATCGGCGATACCCTGCGCGAAGGCCAGGTGCCGGTCACCGAGATTCGTGCCGGCATCATCGTCGGCCCCGGATCGGCGGCCTTCGAGGTCATGCGCGACGCCATTTTCCACCAGCCCTTCATCGTCTCGCCGCCCTACGTCGACCGCGTCTCGCCGCCGATCGCGC
>SKKM01000036.1 GCA_007121485.1 Wenzhouxiangella sp.
CAGCAGATCGTCCACAGGCCTAAAGCGGGCCCACACCCGCGGCCGGCCCCGTCAATTTGAGAGTCTCCAGGCACCGCACTTCGAGCGCGGCCGCCCGGAGGACCGTTTGGAGGAAAGCATGAAATTCTCGTTTGCTCTTGCAGGCGTCATGGCCGCTGCGCTTTTGCTGGCCAGCCCGCCGGGCCAGGCCCGTCCCGTGTCATGGCCGGGCGGCCAGGTCGTGATTGTCGACGCGCAGTCCGAACAGCTGCAGTGGCGCTACAGCTACTCGCGCGACTTTCGGACCGCCTTCGGCGTCGGCGGCCTGTACCGCGAAGGCCTGAACCAAACCGGCCAGCTCGATACCGAGTTCCTGCACGCCACCCGCCTGCTGTGGCGGCGCAATCAGCCGGCCTCGCAGGCCAACGTGTTCGGCTGGGCCGGGCTGGGCTACGGCCGCAGCGACGCCGGCAACGGACTGGGCGGCATGGTCGGCGTGCAGGCCGACTGGGAGTCGAAGCGCTTCTACGTGGCCGGGCGCAGCGAGTGGCATCGCTCCTCGGACTGGTCGCATCGTTTCGACAGCGTCAGCCTGGGCGTGGCCCCCTACGAACACGACTTCGACCGCATCGCCACCTGGGTCGTGCTGCGCGGCATGCAGACCACCCGTTCCGAAAGCAATGCCAAGGCGGCGCTGCTGCTGCGCTTCTTCGCCCCGCGCTGGTGGCTGGAATTCGGCATCGACAGCGACAGCAAGCCGCTGGCCAACCTGATGTTCAACTTCTGACAACCCATTTCACCTGAATCTCGAGGAACCACACCATGTACAAACTTGCCCTGTTCTTCTTCATCGCCCTGTTCTTCGGCAGCGCCGCGGCCGACTCCGAGGTCAACAGCATTCGCGCCGAGGTCAACGGCCTGGTCTGCGCCTTCTGCGCCCAGGGCATCACCCGGGCCCTGTCGCGCGAGCCGGCTGCCGCCGATGTCTTCGTCAGCCTGCAGGATCGGCTGGTGGCGGTGGAGCTGAATGCCGACCAGGAACTGAGCGACGAGCGACTGACCCAGCTGCTGACCGACGCCGGCTACGATGTGGTCAGCATCGAAAGAGTGTCCCAGGATCTGGCCTCGATCCGCGCCGAGTTCGGCCGTGGCCGCTGAACCGGACCGCTCGGCAGCGCCGGCAGCGAGCGCCCGGGCCGGCACCCTAGCCGGCCCGGGTGCGGCGCCTGAACTGTTGTCGCCACAGCGCCAGGGCCTGTGGGCTGCCGGCGGCGCCCTGCTCGCCAGCACCGGAACCCTGGTGTGCTGCGTGCTGCCGGCGGTGATGGTCAGCCTGGGGGCCGGCGCCGCCCTGGTTGGCCTGATCAGCGTCTTTCCCCAGCTGGTCTGGCTGTCCGAGCAGAAGCTGCTGGTGTTTTCGCTGGCCGGGCTGGCGTTGCTGGCGGCAGGAGCATTGCTGTGGCGCGCGCGTCGGGCACCCTGCCCGGCCGACCCGAGGCTGGCCGCGGCCTGCGGGCGACTGCGGCGCTGGTCCACGGGTCTTTACCTGGTGGCCTGCATTGCTACCGTGCTGGGCGCGGCGTTCGCCTTTCTGCTGCCTTTGTGGATATAACCTGGCGCCTCGCTCCGGATGAGTCCGGAGCGAGGCGTTCTGGGGTCGCCGCCGCGGCGGCTCGATCGGCGAGGCATGCGTGAAGTCCCGCGGGCGCTCTGGCCCGACGCGGAGATCAGGCGTCGGAACCCCCTTCTTCGGGTTTTTTTCGCAGCCGGGCGGCCAGCACGATCGCCGCCAGCAGGAATGACAGCAACCAAATGGCGATGGTTTCAACCTGGCCGTATCGCGGCTGGTAGGCCCGCTCCATGCTCAGCGGCCCCGTGGTCTTGCCCAGCGCGGCGTCGTACAGCGGGGCCGCCGCATCACCGACGCCGGATTCGGGCACGCCGGAGATCTCCAGCCAGCACAGGGCGCCACCCTGGAGCTCGACGTCAATTTCACCCATCTCGGCCGGAACCACCCGGAAGTCCACGCCGTTGACGTTGAACGGTCGCAGTCGTTCTTCCAGATCCTGACAGGTCTGGCCGATGTCGGTCACCAGGGCGTATCGGCCCACTTTCTGACCCGGCATGAGCAGCCCGGCGGCAATCGACAGCAGCAGATAGAAGATCAGCAGGAAAAACACGAAGCGCAGCACGACGACCATGGGTCGGCTGATGGCTTCGGTCAAACCGCCGGAAGCATGGGGTGGGCGCTGCATCGTGGTTGGCAAAAGTCGATCATGGAAACTGCCACCGTAGCAAAGCCGCCGATGATTTGCCAGACAGGCGCTCGAACTGGTTTCCCTGGTCGGCTCAAGCTAGAGTGAGGGCAGACGAACAATCATGAGGGGCGGCATGGTCGGGATGCGTGTGGCGCTGAGACGGCCGGGCCTGCTCGAGGATGCCGGCCACATCAGCCCGACCGAGCAACCGGAAGCCGTGAACGCGGCGCTGGCGAAGTTTCTGGCCGGTCTTCAGCAGGCCGAGCAGTCTTCCACGGGCAGGCCGGCGCGAATCCAGCCAGCCCCGGAATGACTGCCGAGCATGCCCTCGGGGACGTGGTAGACGCGCGTGAAACCCCATTGCTGCAGGGCCGGCACCACCTGGCTGGTGCGGTTGCCGGTGCGGCAGATCAGCACCAGCGTGGCGTCGCTGTCGCCGCCAACAGCGGCCAGCACGTCGCGCAGAAAGCCCTGTCCGCCTTCCGGATGGCCCATGCTGACGCGGAAGGCACCTTCCGCGACCCCGGTCTGGCGCCATTCTTCGGGCTGGCGGATGTCGATCAGCACGATCTCGCCAGCCTCCTGCAGCGCGCGGGCGTCCGCGGCCGTCAGGCTGGGCAAGGCGTTCTGTGCCGCGACCGGCAGCGCCCACAGCGCAATGAGAACAGCGAACAATCGAAACACGGGCAAACCTCTTGAGTTACGGCGATTCATCTGACCATATTAGCAAATTCTGATAACGCTCCATTTTGATTCAGGACAATTGGCGCTTGACAAAGCGGGCGGCTTGCGGCAACACTCTGGCCCCATGAGCTTCGAGTTCGCCCACAACTGCCTGTGCACCATGTGTATGCCGCGCCCACAAGCTGCGGCGTCACTGCGTGCTCGTTTCCGTTGATGGACTAGAACCGAAACCTTAACCAACAGCACCGAACCCGACGAAACCCGCAGCGGCCTGACCGATGCGGGTTTTTTCATGCCCGCCTCACGAGGTCTTGGCCCCTGAACCGACACACTTGGCCCTAGAAAGAAGCAAATGAGGAAAGCGACATGAGCGACCAGAGCAAACGCCCCCTGCACTTCGACACCCTGCAGGTTCACGCCGGCCAGGAGCCGGCGCCCGGCACCAACGCCCGGGCGGTGCCGATCTACCAGACCACCTCGTACACGTTTGATGATGCCGATCACGGCGCGCGCCTGTTCGCGCTGCAGGAGTTCGGCAACATCTACTCGCGCATCATGAACCCGACCGTGGACGTGTTCGAAAAGCGCGTGGCGGCACTCGAGGGCGGCGTGGCCGCAGTGGCCACGGCATCGGGCCAGTCGGCCCAGTTGCTGGCCATCACCACCATCGCCCAGGCCGGCGACAACATCGTTTCCAGCGCCTCGCTCTACGGCGGCACCTACAACCAGTTCAAGGTCTCCCTGCCGCGACTGGGCATCGAGGTGCGCCTGGTCGAGGGCGACGACCTGGCCGGTATCGAAGCGCAGATCGACGACAAGACCAAGGGTATCTACGTCGAATCCATCGGCAATCCCGGCTCGCACATCGCCGACTTCGAGGGCCTGGCGAAGATCGCGAACAGGCACGGCATCCCGCTGATCGTCGACAACACCTTCGGTGCGGCCGGATTCCTGGTCCGTCCCATCGACCACGGCGCGGACATCGTCGTGCAGTCGGCGACCAAGTGGATTGGCGGCCATGGCACTTCGGTCGGCGGGGTGATCGTCGATGCCGGCAAGTTCGACTGGGGCAATGGAAGATTCCC
>SKKM01000146.1 GCA_007121485.1 Wenzhouxiangella sp.
CCATCGCCCAGACCGTGCGCCGGGTCAAGGGCGACCTGGCCGGGCCGGCCGCCTACTACCGTCCGGACCGCGAGGCCCAGGTGCTGCGCAAGGTCATCGAGCGCAACCAGGGGCCATTGAGCGACACGGTCATGCTGCGCCTGTACCGGGAAATCATGTCGGCCTGCCTGGCCCAGCAGGAACCCCTGCGGGTGGCCTACCTGGGGCCCGAGGGCACGTTCACCCAGCAGGCGGTGTACCGCCAGTTCGGCCACTCGGTCAACGCCATCGCCCAGCCCGGAATCGAGGATGTGTTCCTGCAGGTCCAGGGCGGCGAGGCCGATTTCGGCGTGGTGCCGGTGGAAAACTCCTCGCAGGGCATCGTCTCGCACACCCTGGACATGTTCCTGCACGCCGATCTCAAGATCGCCGCCGAAATCGAGCTGCGCATCCACCAGAACCTGCTGACCCGCGCCCGGCGTCTGACCGACATCGAGCGCGTTTATGCCCACAGCCAGTCGCTGTCGCAGTGCAAGCACTGGCTGGCCTCGCATCTGCCAGACGTGGAGCTGATCGCGGTCTCCAGCAATGCCGAGGCCGCAAGGCGCGTGCGCAACCAGCCCGATGCGGCGGCCATTGCCGGACGGCACGCGGCCGAGGTCTACGGCCTGCCGATCCTGTTTGCCAACATCGAGGACCACGTCGACAACACCACCCGCTTCCTGGTCCTGGGCAAGGAGCTGTTGCCGCCGTCGGGCGAAGACAAGACCACGCTGCTGGTGGCCGGCTCCGACGGCCCCGGCGCCTTGTTCCGGCTGCTCGAGCCGCTGGCCCGGCACGGCATCAACATGAAGCGCATCGAGTCGCGCCCCTCGCGCCAGGGGCGCTGGGACTACGTATTCTTCATCGACGTGGAAGGGCACGTCGAGGACGAACCGCTGCGCCTGGCCATGGAAACCCTGAACTCCGAGGCGCGCATGGTCAAGGTGCTGGGCAGCTACCCGCGCGCCGTCCTCGGCCGGCTGCCGGCGGGCAGTCAGGGCAAATCAAGCGAGCAGGACTGAATGAAGACCTACGATTATTCCTCTCTGGCCGTGCCGGGAGTGCGGCAGCTTCGGCCCTATACCCCGGGCAAACCCATCGCCGAGCTGGAGCGCGAGTACGGCGTCCGTGAGTCGATCAAGCTGGCCTCCAACGAGAACCCGCTGGGCGCCAGCCCGATGGCGCTGGCCGCCATCCGCGACGAGCTGGACGACCTGTGGCTGTATCCGGACGCCAACGGCTTCGAGCTCAAGCGCGCCCTGGCGCGCCTGCACGACGTCGATCCGGCCTGCATCACCCTGGGCAACGGTTCCAACGACGTGCTGGTGTTCCTGGCCCAGGCCTTCCTGCAGCCGGGGTTGGAGGCTGTGTTTTCCCAGTACTGCTTCGCCGTCTACCCGATTGCCTGCCAGATGGTCGGGGCCGAAATGCGCGTCGCCCCCGCGCTGCCGGCCGATTCGCCGATGCCGCTGGGGCACGATCTTCGGGCCATGTACCAGCGGGTCGGGCCGGACACGCGGATGGTGTTCATCGCCAATCCGAACAACCCGACCGGCACCTGGCTGGAAGCGGCACGGGTGAAGGATTTCATCGGCTCGCTGCCGCCGCACACGCTGTGCGTGGTCGACGAGGCCTACACCGAGTACGCCGACGGCGACCGCCTGGGCAATGCGGCCGGCTGGCTGCGCGAGTTTCCCAACCTGGTCGTCACGCGCACCTTTTCCAAGGCCTACGGCCTGGCGGGCTTGCGCGTGGGCTACGCCCTGTCCAACCCCGGTGTGGCCGACCTGCTCAACCGCGTGCGTCCGGCCTTCAACGTCAACTCGCTGGCCCTGACCGCCGCGCGCGCGGCGCTGGACGACCAGGCCTTCATCGACCACAGTCGCGAAGTCAATGCGGCCGGCATGCGGCAGCTCCAGGACGGGCTGGAAGGGCTGGGCCTGAAGGTGCTTCCCTCGGCGGCCAATTTCGTGCTGGTGGATTTCGGCCGGCCGGTGGCAGCCATCGACGAGGCGCTGCTGCGGGCCGGGATCATCGTTCGTCCGGTCGCCAATTACGGTCTTGAGCAGCACCTGCGCATCACCATCGGGCGGCCGGAGCAGAACAGCCGCCTGCTCAAGTCGCTGGCCGATATCCTGGGGCGGACATGAAGCTGATCGTCGAGCCGGCCAAAGCGCCGCTGACCGGGCATTGCCGGGTTCCAGGGGACAAGTCGATTTCCCACCGCCTGGCCATGCTCGGCGGCATGGCGGACGGCGAAAGCCTGATCACCGGCTACCTGGACAGTGCCGATACGCGCGCGACCCTGGCGGCCATGGCCGCGCTGGGTGCCGAGATCAGCGAAAGCGACGGCGAGATTCGCATTCGCGGCGGCCGGCTCAGGGCGCCTGCGGGCCCACTGGATCTCGGTAATTCCGGCACCGGGGTGCGGCTGCTGGCCGGCGCCCTGGCCGGACATCCGGATCTGCACGGCTCGGAGATCCGGCTGATCGGCGATGCGTCCCTTTCGCGTCGCCCGATGGGGCGGATCGTCGAACCGCTGCGCGAAATGGGGGCACGGATCGAGGATCACGCCGGCTGCCTGCCGCTGACCCTGCGTCCCGGTCCCTTGATCGGCATTCGGTTCCGCCCGCGGGTGGCCAGCGCGCAGGTCAAGTCGGCGGTGCTTCTGGCCGGACTGTTCGCCCGTGGCGAAACCGTGGTGATCGAACCCGGCCCCAGTCGTGATCACACCGAACGCCTGCTGCCGGCCTTCGGGGTGGACATCCGGCGCCAGGATGCGGAAATTCATTTGCCGGGCGGGCAGCGCCTGCACGCCGGTCGTTTCCATGTGCCCGGCGACCTGAGCTCGGCCGCCTTCGCGCTGGCCGCGGGCTTGCTGGTGCCGGGCTCGCGGGTGGTGCTGGACGGGGTGGGCCTCAACCCCAGCCGCGACGGCGTGCTGCGCATCCTGGCCGGCATGGGTGGGCAGGTCGAAGTGCAGCCGGGCGAGATGGTCGGCAGCGAGCCGGTGGGCTCCCTGACGGCGCTGCATTCGAATTTGAGCGGGCTGGAGATCCCGCCGGACTGGGTGCCCCTGGCCATCGATGAGTTCCCGGTCATCATGGCCCTGGCTGCCGCGGCGCAAGGCGCGACCGTCATCAGCGGCGCCGAGGAGTTGCGGGTCAAGGAGTCCGACCGGCTGGCGGTGATGTGCCGCGAGCTGGCCCGGCTGGGCGTGCGGGTCGAGGAAACTGCGGACGGCGCCGTGGTCCACGGCGGACCGGTCCGCGGCGGCGCGGTCGATTCGCACTGCGACCACCGCATCGCGATGAGCCTGGCCGTGCTCGGCCTGGTCGCCGAGAGCGAGGTCGTCATCGACAACGCCGAGTGGATCCGGACCAGCTATCCGGGTTTTGTCGACGATTTCCGCGCGCTGGGCGCACTGATGCGCTGGGAGGAGGGTGTATGAGCGATTTGCAGTCTGCCGGAGCCCCGGTGCTGACTATCGATGGCCCCTCGGGCGCCGGCAAGGGCACGGTCTCCAGCCGCGTCGCCCGGGCTCTGGGCTGGAATGTGCTGGATTCGGGCGCGGTCTACCGGACGGTGTCACTGGCTGCCCTGCAGCGCGGTCTGTCGGCCGACGACGAGGGCGCGCTGGTCGAGTTGTGTCGCGATCTGCGACTGGCCTTCCGGGCCGGGGAGGAGGGTATCGAGGTGCTGCTGGATGATCGTCCCGTCGGCGATGCCCTCAGGGCCGAGCAGGTCGGCGTGATGAGCTCCCAGGTCGCGGCCGTTCCGGCCGTGCGCGAAGCCTTGCTGGATCTGCAGCGTTCGTTCCAGGCCGCACCGGGCCTGGTGGCGGATGGCCGCGACATGGGCACCGTCGTCTTCCCGGACGCCGAGGTCAAGGTATTCCTCGACGCCAGCGTGGCGGAAAGGGCGCGTCGTCGCTATCAACAGCTGAAAGACAAGGGGCAGTTGAAAGACAAGGGCGAAGATGTTACATTTGACCGGCTTTTTCGGGACCTGGAGGATCGCGACCGTCGCGACCGCGAGCGTTCCGTATCCCCGACGATCCCGGCAGATGATGCCGTGGTTGTCGATTCCACCCGCATGACGCTGGACGAAGTGGTCGATCGGGTGGAGGAGCTGGTGCGGCAACGCCTGCAACCGACAGGCTGAAAAGGCAAGGGTGGTCGGCTCTTTCTCACCTAGGGAGCCTATCTGACAAACGAGCGTGACCGCCAGGTTGCGCAGATGACGAGATCGCAGCGCGGGCGACAAGGCCCTTAGCGCTGTTCTTGCAGGAACTTTTTTACCTAATGACCGAATCTTTTGCTGAACTCTTTGAACAAAGCCTGAGCGAGAAGGAACTGCGTCCGGGCGCCATCGTAATGGGCCGCGTGGTCGAGATCCGCGACGACGCCGTCGTCATCAACGCGGGACTCAAGTCGGAAGGCATCGTGCCGATCCAGCAGTTCGAGCGGCCGGATGGCGAGCTGGAAGTGCAGGTGGGCGACGAAGTGGAAGTGGCGCTGGATGCCGTGGAAGACGGTTTCGGCGAAACCCGCCTGTCGCGCGAGAAGGCCAAGCGCTCACGCGTCTGGACCGTGCTGGAAACCGCCCACGACGGTGAGGAAAACGTGATCGGCCAGATTTCCGGCAAGGTCAAGGGCGGCTTCACCGTCAACATCGACGGAATTCGCGCCTTCCTGCCCGGATCGCTGGTCGACGTGCGTCCGGTCCGCGACCCGGGCTATCTCGAAGGCAAGGACCTGGAGTTCAAGATCATCAAGCTGGACCGTCGCCGCAACAACCTGGTGGTCAGCCGCCGGGCGGTGGTCGAGCATGAGTACGCCGCCGAGCGCGACGACCTGATCGAACGCCTGACCGAAGGCGCGGTGATCAAGGGCGTGGTCAAGAACCTGACCGACTACGGCGCCTTCCTCGACCTGGGCGGCATCGACGGCCTGCTGCACATCACCGACATGGCCTGGAAGCGCGTGCGCCATCCGTCCGAAGTGGTGGAAGTGGGCGACGAGCTGGAAGTGCGCGTGCTGCGCTTCGATCGCGAGCGCATGCGCGTCTCGCTGGGCCTCAAGCAGCTGGGCGAAGATCCGTGGGACAACATCGACCGGCGTTACCCGCCGACCTCGCGCCTGTTCGGCAAGGTCACCAACATCACCGACTACGGCTGCTTCGTTGAAATCGAAGACGGCGTGGAAGGCCTGGTGCACGTGTCCGAAATGGACTGGACCAACAAGAACGTCAACCCGGCCAAGGTCGTGCACGTGGGCCAGGAAGTCGAGGTCATGGTCCTGGACGTCGACGCCGAGCGTCGCCGCATCTCGCTGGGCATGAAGCAGGTCGCGCCGAACCCGTGGGAGGCGTTCGCAGCCACCCACAACAAGGGCGACAAGGTGTCCGGTGCGATCAAGTCGATCACCGACTTCGGCATCTTCATCGGCCTGGACGGCGGTATCGACGGCCTGGTCCACTTGTCCGACATTTCGTGGATGAACCTGGGCGAAGACGCCATCCGCAACTTCCGCAAGGGAGAGGAACTGGAAGCCGTGGTTCTGGCGGTCGATCCCGAGCGCGAGCGCATCTCGCTGGGCATCAAGCAGCTGGAGCAGGATCCGTTTGCCACCTTCATGGCCGAGAATCCGCGTGGTTCCATCGTGACCGGCAAGGTCAAGTCAGTGGATCAGCGCGGCGCCGTGGTCGAGCTGGCCGACGGGGTCGACGGCTACATCAAGGCGTCCGACCTGGCCAAGGAGCGGGTCGACGATGCGACCAAGATCGTTTCCGAAGGAGACGAGATCGAGGCCAAGTTCGTTGCCCTGGACCGCAAGACACGCAACCTGACTCTGTCGGTGCGGGCCAAGGACGACGACGAGCTGGCAGAAGTCATCGACCAGTACCAGGGTCGTGGCAGCAGCGGCGCTACGCTGGGCGATCTGCTCAAAGAGCAATTGGCCGGCAAGGAATAAGCGTTCGGCGGGCTGCAGGCAGTGCTATGCTTGACGCACTGCCTGCAGCCATTTTGACGAGGGAGCGTCAGGATGACCAAGTCCGAACTGATCGAGTTACTTTCCGAACAGCAGCCGCATTTGAGCCAGGCCGACGTGGAACTGGCGGTCCGCAGCATCATCGAGCAGCTGAGCAAGGCACTGTCCGACGGCGAACGGATTGAAATTCGGGGCTTCGGCAGCTTCTGCCTGCACTACCGCCCTCCGCGCATGGGCAGAAATCCGAAAACCGGCGAGGCGGTCGCCTTGCCCGGCAAGCATGTACCCCATTTCAAGCCCGGCAAGGAACTGAGGGAGCGGGTCAACGACGCGGCCGACTAGGCCCATCCCGTCCCCTTCATGTACCGCTGGCTTCTCCTTCTTGCCGTATTCCTCGCCGCAGTCTGCGGCCTGATCGTTGGCGTTCTCAACCCGGACCCGGTCACCCTGGAACTGGCGCTGATCGCGCCCACGTATCCTCTGGGGGCCTTGATGCTGGCGGCTTTCGGTGCCGGAGTCATTGTCGGTCTGGTCCTGTTCTGGCTGCTGTTCGATCTCCCGGCACGACTGAGGCGACGGTTGAAGGCAAAAGACGCTCAAGGGTCCAATCTGCCTTCCGAGAATGGCTGAATCCGTTCTGGTCTTTCTGCTCCTGCCGATAGCGGCGCTGAGCGGTTGGTGGATCGGACGCGCGCAGTCGGTCCGCAGGCAGGGACAGCGCGCGAACCTGTCCAGCCAATACTTTCGCGGCCTGAATTACCTGCTCAACGAAGAGTCGGACAAGGCCATCGAGACCTTTCTGAAACTGGCCGAAATCAACCGCGATACGGTCGATACCCACCTGGCGCTGGGAACCCTGTTTCGCCGCAGGGGCGAGATGGACAAGGCCATCCGCTATCACAAGCACATCCTCAGCCGTCCCAACCTTGAAGGAGAGCAGCGCGAGCGAGTGCTGTTCGAGCTGGCCCTGGACTACATGCGGGCCGGCCTGCTCGATCGAGCCGAGCGACTGTTCCTCGACCTGACCGATAGCCCGCTAGTCGGCACCCTCGCCAGCCAGCAACTGCTGGACATCTACCAGCAGACCAAGGACTGGGCGCGCGCGATCGAACAGGCCCAGCGCCTGGGAGTGGGCACTCGCGGCGACACCGCCAGCCTGATCGCGCAGCTGCACTGCGAGCTGGCCCAGGGGGCGTGGGAGGCATCCGAGGTGGACGAAGCGCGTTCGCACCTGCGCCAGGCCAGACGGTATGAACCGGCCAATGCGCGGGCGCGCCTGATCGAGGCGGGTCTGGTGGCCGAAATGGACCAATACGAGGACGCCGCCGCGCTCTATCGCGAGGCCTGTGAGTTGGATCCAGACCTTCTGGTCAGCCACTTTGCCCAGATTCTGCATGCCCACCAGCAAGCAGGGCAGTTTGATGCGCTGATGGATTGGCTGCAGGAACTGCATGAGCGGGGCGGCCGGACCGCGCCGGCCCTGGCCTGGGCACGCCTGCGCGCCGAAACCGATCCCCGCGCCGCGGCAAGCTATTTGCTGGAACGCCTGGAAAAGCGGCCGACGGTGCGCGGGCTCGAGTTTCTGATGCGCCTGCTGTCGGAACACGAGACCAGCATCGACAAGGTCAGCCCGGTGCTGATCAGGGATCTCATGCAGCGCCTGCTGCAGGGGCAGCCGGTTTACCGCTGCCGCCAGTGCGGCTTCAGCGGTAGCGCGCATCACTGGATGTGCCCGAGCTGTCGCGGCTGGAACACTACTGGAGTGATACACGGCGTACTGGGCGAGTGATGTCGAGTGAACTGTGGCGGGTCGGATGGGTCGCCCTTCTGGTGACGCTGCTCGTGACTCCGGTGCTGGCGCGCTGGCTCATCTCGCGCCGCATCATGGATTTGCCGGGTGAGCGCCGCAGCCACCAGCAGCCCACGCCGCGCGGCGGTGGCCTGGCCATGCTGCTTGGCCTGGTGCTGGCGCTGCTGTCCGCGCCCGGCGAGTTCCTGGCGCTGCTGCCGCTGCTGGTCTATGCCTTCGTGCTCGGAGCCCTGGGGTGGCTGGAAGACCGGCACGAACTGCCGGTTCGGCTCAGGCTGGCCGTCATGACCGCTTGCGCCATGGGCCTGGTGCTGCACTTCGGCCCGGTGACGCAGATCGAGGCCTTCGGCATCGTGTTGCCGTGGGCCTGGCTATGGACCCTGTTGGCGGTCGTGGCGGTGGTCTGGCTGATCAATCTGCACAATTTCATGGACGGCTCGGATGGGCTTGCCGCCATGCAGGGTGCCTGGTCCGCCGGGGTTCTGGGCTGGCTGCTTTACCAGGGTGGGGCGGTTGCGGCGGGTCTGGCCGGAATCGCTCTGGCCGGCGCGTGCCTGGGGTTCCTGGCCTGGAACCGGCCACCGGCGCGGCTGTTCATGGGTGATGTGGGGTCCCTGATGATCGGCGGCCTGATCGGTCTGCTGGCTTACGCCGGAGCCGCCGAGGGCATCGTGAGCATCTGGGTCAGTCTGATCGTCTGCTCGTTGTTCGTGGTCGACGCCACCGCGACCCTGGCCCGGCGGGTGAGCGGCGGAGGGCAGTGGTATACTCCGCACCGGGAACATGCCTACCAACGCCTGATTCAAGCGGGTTGGAGCCATGCTAGGGTGCTCGTGCTTTATGCTGTCGTGAATCTCGCGCTGGTGCTACCCCTGGTGCTGCTGGTATACCGATATCCGCTTTGGGAATGGCTCGCGGCAATGGTGCTGGTGGCCACACTCCTGGTGGGCTGGACGGTGGTGCAGCGATACACGGCGATGGAGAACCGCACGGCATGACGGCCAAACTGGAAAAACGTCCCACGCTGCTCAATCTCCGTTCCGTCGTCGTCGTACATGATCTGATCATGGTCGCGGCCGCCTGGACGCTGGCGCGCCTGGCCACTGCCTGGCTGGTCGGCACCGGCGGCTTGCAGTGGGGTCAACTCGCCCTGGAACTCAACTTCATCCTGCTGGCGCAGGGATTCCTGCACTGGCGGGCTGGCCTCTACCGGGGCATCTGGCGGTTTGCCAGCGTGCCGGATCTCGGCAACCTGCTGCGCGCCGCCATCCTGGGTGCGGCCTCCGGTGCCGCAGTGCTGCTGCTGCTGGGTGCGCCGGTCGAGCTGATGGCGCTCATGGTCTGGGTGTTTCCCATTCTGCTCGCGCTGTTTCTCGGCGTCCCGCGCCTGCTGTACCGGGTGTTCAAGGACATGCGCTCCGAGGTGCGGCAGCGACGCGCGACGCAACGCACCGTGATCCTCGGTGCCGGCACGACCGGACGCCGTTTCCTGCCGGAACTGCGCCGGCGCGGCGGCTACGACGTGGTCGGGTTTCTCGATGATGCGCGGCGCACGCGCAACACCGAAATCGATGGCATCCCGGTTCTGGGCCCGATTTCCCGGCTGCCCCAGGTCGTGCGCGAGGCGATGATCGATCTGGTCGTCATCGCCATTCCGTCGGCGAGCAACCAGCAAATGCAACGCATCGTGCAGATCTGCGAGGAGGCCAGGGTCGACTTCAGGACCTTGCCCGTGCTCAAGGAATTGGGCTCCAAGGTCACCCGCTTTGATGATCTCAAGCCGGTGGCCATCGACGACTTGCTGGGGCGCGATCCGGTCTCGCTGGACTGGGCCTCGATTCGGGCCGGCCTGCACGGCAAGCGGGTACTGGTCACCGGGGGCGGCGGTTCGATCGGCGCCGAGTTGTGCCGGCAGATCGCGCGCCTGAACCCGGCCGGTCTGGTGGTGCTCGACAACAGCGAATACAACCTGTACCGGGTCGATCACAGCCTGCGCCAGGAATTTCGCGATCTCGTCATCGAGACCGTGCTGGGCGATGTCTGCGATTCGGCCACGGTCGAGCGGGTCATGCTGCGCGCGCGTCCGGAGGTCGTGTTTCATGCGGCCGCCTACAAGCACCTGCCGATGCTGCAGAACCAGGTGCGCGAAGCCTTCCGCAACAACATCATCGGAACCCGGCGGATCGCTGATGCTTCGGCGCGCTACGGCGTCGATGTCTTTGTCCTGATCTCGACCGACAAGGCCGTCAACCCAAGCAACGTCATGGGGGCGACCAAGCGGGTGGCCGAACTGTACTGCCAGCAGATCAACCGCCAGTCGAATACGCGCTTCATCACCGTGCGCTTCGGCAATGTGCTCAATTCCACCGGGTCGGTAGTGCCCTTGTTCAACGAGCAGATCCGGCGCGGCGGTCCCGTCACCGTGACGCACCCGGAAATCACGCGCTACTTCATGACCATTGCCGAAGCCGGGCAGTTGATCCTGCAGGCCGGCGTGCTGGGCGAGGGGGGTGAGGTGTTCGTGCTCGACATGGGCGAGCCGGTTCGCATCCGTTACCTCGCCGAGCAGCTGATACGACTGGCCGGCAAGGAGCCCGGGCGCGACATCGAGATCGTCTATACCGGGCTCAGAACCGGGGAAAAGCTGTTCGAGGAGTTGTTCCACGCGCATGAGTCCTATGCCAAGACCGGGCACGAGAAGATCTTCCTGACCCGCTCCAACAGCGAAAACCTGGACTGGTTGGTGGACCGGGTCGATGCCGGTGAGCGCGCCGTGCAGCAATACGACACCGACCAGTTGCGCGAGCTGCTGCTGGAGCTGGTTCCGGAGATCGGGCGTGTGCCGCCGCGCCATCCCAAGGTGGTCGGGATCGCCGGCTGACTGATCGGTTGATGTCGACTTTCGCGGATCAACTCTCCGAACCCGACAGCCTGCGACCCAGGCCGTCGACGCCGCAGGGACGTCTCGAAGAGCTGGTCCTGGAGTCCGCCATCCTGGCCGGCAACCCGCTGGGGGACCCGACGCGACGCGCTCATCCCGTGTACCTGCCGGCCGGCTACGAGCAGGCGAGGCAGCGCTACCCGGTGCTGTACTGCCTGGCCGCCTATACCAACGCCGGCCCGGGGCAGGTGGCCTGGCGCAACCATGGCGAGAACCTGCCGGAGCGGCTGGATCGCCTGATTGCATCCGGCGCCATGCCGCCGGTGATCGTGGTGTTTCCGGACTGCTATACCAGCCTGGGCGGCAACCAGTACGTCAACTCCCCCGCGCTGGGCAATTACGCCGACTTCTTGCTGGAGGAGCTCGTGCCCGCCGTCGATGCGAGGTACCGCACGCTGGCAGGGTCGGCCTCGCGCGGCGTGTTCGGCAAGTCGTCCGGCGGCTTCGGTGCGCTGCACCTGGTCACGAGCCATCCGGGCCATTTCGCGGTCGCGGCCAGCCACGCCGGAGACTGCGGCTTCGATCGCGTGTACCTGCGTGATTTCCCCCTGTGCTGCGACGTCCTGGCCCGTTACGAGCGCGATCTGACCGCTTTCGTGAAATCGTTCTGGCGCAAGCAGCGCCCGGGCCATGCCGATTTCCATGCCCTGATGACGCTGTGCCTGGCGGCCAGTTATTCACCGCAGCCCGGTGCCGAGCTCAACCTGGTGCTGCCGTTCGATCTGGAGACCTGCGCGCTCGACCTCGAAGTCTGGGCGCGCTGGCTGGCGTTCGACCCGCTATGCCGGATCGACGAAGCGGCTGCGGCGCTGAAGGAATTGTCCGGGCTGTGGATCGATGCGGGCAACCGCGATCAGTATTTCATCCATTACGGCACGCGCGAGCTGCATGCGCGTCTCGATGCTGCCGGAATCCGGCACCACTTCGAGGAATTCGACGGCAGCCATTCCGGCATCGATTGGCGTTACGATCATTCCTTGCCCTGGCTGGCGTCACGCTTGGAACTCGCCGGCGCTTGATTCATCTACTACCAGGTACCCCGCAAAAAAGCTGATTTATGGTCACGATTACACCCGCAGCACGCGACTACTTCTCATCCCTTCTGGCGCAGCAGCCGGAAGGCACCCACCTGCGTATCCGCATCGAACGCCCGGGCAGTCCGACCGCCGAGGTTGAACTGGCCTATTGCCCGCAGGGCGAGCATCAGGACGACGATGAGGTGCTGGACTGCCAGACGTTCAAGCTGTTCATCGAAGCCAACAGCATGGCCGCGCTGGCCGAAGCCATGATTGATTTCGACGCCAATCCCATGGGCGGCGAACTCACGATCCGGGCCCCGGGCCTGAAGGGCGACAGGCCTGCCGATGGCGCACCCTTGACCGAACGGGTCGAATGGGTGCTGGAAGCGCGCATCAACCCCATGGTCGCCTCGCACGGCGGCCGGGTCTCGCTGGTCAGGGTGACCGAAGAGAATGACGTGCTGCTTCGCTTCGGCGGCGGCTGCCAGGGCTGCGGCATGGTCGATGTAACGCTCAAGCAGGGCATCGAGACCACCATGAAGCAGGAAATCCCGGAAATCCGCAGCGTGATGGATGCCACTGACCACAGCAGCGGCACCAACCCGTACTACAGCTGAAACCGAATTGGCCGCCCCGGAGGGCGGCCAATGCATGACCGGATGCGATGATGCGCGCGATGGGACTCTGGCTGATCCAGGGCCCCAGCGCCGGGTCAGGGTCCGAGCGGCCCGCGCTGGCGTGAGTACCAGGCCGCCAGGTCGCGGATATCCTGATCGCTGAGATCGCGGGCGAAGCTGGACATGATCGCGTGGTCGCGTTCGCCGTCGCGGTAAGCGCGCAGAGCATGGACCAGGTAGGTGAAGTGCTGCCCGGCGATGATCGGATAGTCCTCATCCAGGGCCAGGTTGCCGTCTTCGCCGTGGCAGGCGTGGCAGGTGACCGAGATTTCCTGGCCGCGGGCAGGATTGCCGGCCACCGCCTGAAGGCTGAATCCAAGCAGCAGCGCAGCCGCACACGCCAGCTTGAGAATCTGATACGGGCTCATCGGTCTCTCCCTTGTGCAGCAAACCACGCCGCGACGTTGCGGATGTCTTCATCGGACAGCGTGTGCGCCTGCGCCTGCATCGTGCTGTGGCGGCGCGTACCGTCGCGGTAAGCCTTCAGGGACGCCCGAATGTAGCCTTCGGTCTGGCCCTTGATGCGCGGCACGTGGAAGGTCGGGAAGACGTTGGTGTGGAAGGGAATGCCGTGGCAGCCCAGACAGGTGAAGGCCACGACTCGGCCTTCCTCCAGGTCGGCCTCTTCGGCATGAGCGGCCGGTGCCAGCCAGAAAGCGGCCGCTAGCAGGGCCGGAATCCATCTTTTCGACATGAAGGGGTAGCTCGGGATAAATCGCTTCAGGGTGCCGTATTATAGTCACACCCCGCCGCTTCAACACAGTATCGATTTGACCGTGGGCCGAAACCGTCGCCTCCGAGTCAGTCGCCCAATGATCCCATTCCGACCGAGCGAGACCGACCAGCATGTCTGCCCTGAACCCCCTGGATTTGTTCGACATCGATGCACAGCTGAGCGACGAGGAACGCATGATCCGCGACAGCGTGGCGCGCTTCGTCGACGAGAAAGCCCTGCCGCTGATAGCCGAATGCTTCGACGAGGGTCGCTTCCCGGCTGAACTGATTCCCGAGATCGCCGACCTGGGCCTGCTGGGCTCCAGCCTGGAAGGCTACGGCTGTGCCGGTCTCAATGCCGTCAGCTACGGCCTGATCTGCCAGGAACTGGAGCGCGGCGACTCAGGTCTGCGCAGCTTCGTCTCGGTCCAGTCCTCGCTGTGCATGTACCCGATCCACGCCTTCGGCACCGAAGCGCAGAAGGAACGCTGGTTGCCGGACATGGCGGCCGGCAAGGTCATCGGCTGCTTCGGCCTGACCGAGCCCCACGGCGGCTCCGATCCGGCCAACATGAAGACCCATGCCCGTCGCGACGGCGACGAGTGGATTCTCAACGGCGCCAAGATGTGGATCACCAACGGCAACCTGGCCCAGATCGCCATCGTCTGGGCGCGCACCGAAGACGGCATCCAGGGCTTCATTGTCGAAACCGACTCGGCCGGCTTCGAGGCGCGCGAGGTCAAGGCCAAGATGTCGCTCAGGGCCTCGGTGACCTCGGAACTGTATTTCGACAACGTCCGGGTGCCGGAA
>SKKM01000056.1 GCA_007121485.1 Wenzhouxiangella sp.
CCGCGGCCGATCTGGTCGCGTTCGGACAGGCGGCGGCGCAGGGCGTCCTGCGCGTTGGTCTCGGCCATACGCACCCACTGCGCGCGCTGCCCGCGCACCCGCCAGGCCAGGCGCACGGTCGCTGAACGGCGCCGGGTAAGAGCCTCGGTCCACAAGGCCGACTCGGCCGGTTCGTGCGACAGCAGCACCTCGGCAGGCGGTACGCGCTCGGCGTAGTACTGGCCGAGAAAGGCGGCCATGATCTCGGCCGGCGCCAGTTCCGCGTGCAAATTGCCGGGGAAAAAGCAGCGGCCGCCGACGTTGCGCCCCTGGCGAAACTCGACCACCTGCACCGCGGCCTGGCCGCCGGCCGTGGACAACGCGACCACGTCAAGGTTCTCGCTGTCCCCGGCGACGAACTGGTTGGAGCGGACCCGCTGCAGCGACTGGATGTGATCACGCAGGCGAGCGGCCTGCTCGAACTCCAGCGCCTCGCTGGCCGCCTGCATCCGCTCGCTCAGGTAGTCGATGACCGCGGCGTCTTCCCCCTTCAGCAGCCGCCGAGCGGCTTCCAGATCGCGCTGGTAGTCGGCTTCGGAAATCAAACCGACGCAGGGCGCCGAGCAGCGCCCGATCTGGTACTGCAGGCAGGGACGGGAGCGGTTTGCGAACACGCTGTCGCGGCACTGGCGGATACCGAACAGGCGGTAGATCTGGTTGAGCGACTCGCGCACCGCCCCGGCGCTGGAGTAAGGCCCGAAGTATTCACCGCCTTGTTTGCGGCTGCCGCGATAAAAGGCGATTCGGGGAAACGGATGGCGGGTGTCCATGCGAATCCACGGATAGCTCTTGTCGTCGCGCAGGTTGATGTTGAAGCGCGGACGGTAGGCCTTGATCCACTCGTTTTCCAGCAGCAGCGCTTCGGCCTCGGTGCGCGTCAGGCTCACCTCCATGCTGGCGATCTTGCGCACCATCAGGTTGATGCGCGAGCCCTTGTCGCGCCGGTCGAAATAGCTGGCAACGCGGCGGCGCAGGTTGCGCGCCTTGCCGACGTACAGCACCTTGCCGTCTGCGTCCTTCATCAGGTAGACGCCCGGGCCGGTGGCCAAACGGCGGGCGAAGGCGGCGCCGTCGAACTCGCTCATGGACCGGGCCGGCGCTGAAGCTCCTCGATCAGGCGGTCGGCGGCCACCGACAGCATGTCGATCACCTGTTCGAAGCCGCGGTCACCGCCGTAGTAGGGATCGGGTACTTCTTCCAGGCCGTAGTCGGGCGCCAGGCGCATGACCAGGTCGACCCGGGCGCGCGACTGCGCCGGGGCCAGGCGCTGGAGATCGGCCAGGTTGGACCGATCCATGGCGTAGATGCGGTCGAAGCGCGTGAAATCCGCCGCGCTGACCAGGCGCGCGCGCTGAGCGCTCAGGTCCACGCCCCAGCGCCGGGCAAAGGCCTGGGAGCGCGGGTCCGGCGGCCGCCCGATATGCCAGTCGCCCGTTCCGGCCGAGTCCAGCTCGATGTCCAGCTCGGCCAGCCGGCACTTGTACTCGAAGATGCCCTGGGCCGTCGGGCTGCGACAGATGTTGCCCAGGCAGACAAACAGGATGCGTTGCATGGTGGACTACTCTCCGGCTGATGTTGCGGGCTCGGCGGCAGCCGCTAACAGGGACTGGACGCGCGCCAGGTCCTCCGGCGTGTCGATGCCCGGCGGCACCTCGGCACAGGCTTGCGCGCAGGCAATGATCCAGCCGGCCTCGAGCGCGCGCAGCTGCTCCAGCGACTCCGCCGCTTCCAGCGCGCTGTCCGGCAGACTCGCCCAGTCAGTCAGCGCCGCCACTCGGTAAGCGTACAGGCCGATATGGCGACGGGCCGTGGACGGACGAAACACCCCATCGCGCGCGCAGGGAATGGCCGCGCGCGAGAAATACAGCGCCCTCCCCGCGACATCGCCGACCAGTTTGACCACGTTGGGATTGCGCCATTCCGCCTCAAGCTCGATCGGACGCCACAGCGTGGCCATGCGGGCCCGTCGGTCCAGGTCCAGCAGCTCGGCAACCTGGCGCAGGCAGGCGGCCGGCATCAGGGGTTCATCGCCCTGCAGATTGACCACGATCTCGTCGGCGGCAAGGCCGAGCAGCCTGGCCGCCTCGGCCAGCCGGTCGGTGCCGGACAAGTGATCCGGAGCGGTCATGACGACCGACCCGCCCGCCTGCTCCACGACAGCGGCGATCTCGGCGCTGTCGGTGGCCACGTGAACCGATGCCGCGTTCGCCTCGAGCGCGCGCTCAAGGACCCGGACGATCAAGGCGCGCCCGCCCAGGGTGGCCAGCGGCTTGCGCGGCAGCCGGGTCGAGGCCAGACGGGCCGGAATCAGAATATGGAAACGCAGGCTCACGGCCGAAATTCTCGCACATGGCCGACCACCGCATCGACCAGTCCTACAGGCAGCGCCGCCTCGACCTCCAGCACCTCGACGCCCGTCTGGATGGGCTCCAGGGCGCGCAGCTTCACCGCGTCCTTGGCCGTGGTGATGATCGGTCGGGCCAGTCCCGCCAGGTCAGATCCGCGGTAGCGGTGGTGGTCGGAAAAGGCCTTGAGCTCCACGCGCATGCCCAGACGCTCCAGCAGCGCCTGGAACTGCTCCGGATGACCGATGCCGCAGACCGCCGTGACCGACTGGCCCGAGCTGCTGGTCGGCTCTCGACGCAAACGGTCATGGAGTCCGGTCAGGGCCATCGGACGCAGCTCGAAGACCTCGCCGGCGGGCAGGTCCGGGGCGCTGCAGGGCGCGCGCAGCAGAACGTGATCGACCTGCTCCAGCCGCTCGACCGGGCAACGCAGCGGCCCGGCCGGCAGCAGGCGACTGTTACCCAGTCCGAGCCCGCCATCGACCACCACGATCTCAAGGCTGCGCGCCAGGTCGCGATGCTGCAGGCCGTCGTCGGCGATCACCACCTCGGCGCCTGCCGACAGCGCGGCTTCCAGCGCCAGCCGGCGGCGGCGGGCGATCCATACCGGCACGTCCAGACTCGCCGCCATCAGGGCCGGCTCGTCGCCGACCCGGCCGGGATCGTCACCGGACTGGACGCGCACGACCGCGCGGCCCGGCCTGCCGCCATAGCCGCGGCTGATGATTGCCGGTTTCAGTCCGGCCTGCAGCAAGCTCCGCGCCAGCGCCATAACCACCGGGGTCTTGCCGGTGCCGCCTACGGTCAGGTTCCCGACCACAATCACCGGGCAGGGTGGCCGCTCGGTCGGACGGCCCCATTTCGCGCCCAGGCCGAGCCGGTACAGCCTCGACAGCCCCAGCCAGACGGGGGACGGCCGCCCGCCGTACCACAGGCGCCGGGCAAAGCGTTCGAGCCTGCGGCGCACGCGGTCCCGCTCAGTCTTCGACCAGCTGCAGCTTGTGCAGGTGACGGTACAAACCGTCCTCGCGCTCCAGCAGGCTCTGATGCGTGCCGATCTCGACCACCGTGCCGCGATCCAGCACCACGACCTGGTCGGCACGCTGCACCGTCGCCAGGCGATGGGCGATGACCAGCGTGGTCCGGTTGGCCATCAGCACCTCCAGCGCCGCCTGCACCGCGCGCTCCGATTCGGCGTCCAGCGCCGAGGTCGCTTCGTCGAGAATGAGGATGGGCGCATCCTTGAGCAGCGCCCGGGCAATCGCCAGGCGCTGGCGCTGACCTCCCGACAGCAGGGAGCCGGCCTCGCCCACGACCGTCTCCAGTCCTTGCGGCAGGCGCTCGATGAACTCCATGGCATGGGCCGCACGGGCCGCCTGCTCGACCTCCGCCCGACTGACCTTGCCGCCCGCGCCGTAGGCGATGTTGGCGGCAATGGTGTCGTTGAACAGCACCACGTCCTGGCTGACCAGGGCCACCTGCCGCCGCAGGGATTCCAGGCGGTAGCGGCGCACGTCCACGCCGTCGATCAGCACCCGCCCCGTTTGCGGCAGGTAGAAGCGCGGCAACAGCTTGGCCAGCGTGGTCTTGCCCGAGCCGGAGCGGCCGACCAGGGCGGTCACCGTGCCCGGCGCCAGCACCAGGTCGATCCCGCGCAGCACCGGCTCGCCGGATTCCGGGTAGGCGAAGCTCACCGACGCGAAGCGGATTTCGCCGCGCACGCGCGCCACGCTCAACTCACCGTCGTCGGTTTCAGCCGGCGTGTCCAGCACCCGAAAGATGCTGTCGGCGGCGGCCAGGCCTTTTTCGATGATCACGTGCATCTTGGTCAGACGCTTCAGCGGCGGAATGCAGGCCACCATGGCAGCCAGCACCGACATGAAAATGCCGGCCGTGACTTCGGCGCGCATGAACTCGCTGGCGGCCATCACCAGCAGCATGATCACGGCCACGCCCGCGGCCAGCTGGATCATGGAGGACGACAGCAGCTGCGTCGCCGTCAACTTCAGGTGAAGTATCCTGTTATGCTCATTAATTTCTGAAAATCTTGATTTTTCCTGATCTTTCCCTCCGAACACCTTGATGACTTCATGCCCGTTGACCGCCTCTTCAGTCACATGCGTGACGTTGCCCATGGAATCCTGGATACGGGTCGAGATGCGCCGGAAGCGGCGGCTGATCACGGTCACCACCAGCGCGATCACCGGCACCAGCAAGAGCATGGTCAGGGTCAGGCGCCAGGACTGGATCAGCATCACGGTCAGCAGGGCCAGCACGGTCAGGATGTCGCGCAGGGAGCCGATCAGCGCTGTGGTGGCGGCCTGGGCGACCTGCTCGGCGTTGTAGGTCACCCGCGAGATCATCTGACCGGAGGAGTGCCGGTCGAAATAGGCCGACGGCAGCTCCAGGTAACGGGCAAACAGGTCGCCGCGCAGATCCGCGATCAGGCGCCGCCCTACCCATTCCATCCCAAACACGCCGCCGAAATTGCCCAGGATGCGCAGCAGCACGGCCGCCATCACCAGCAGCGGCAGCCAGGCGCTCAAGACCGGCTCGGGCGTGGCGATGGTGTCGTCGATCAGCGGCCGCAACAGGTAGAAGAACAGGCCCTGGCCGGCCGCGTCCAGGGCAACCGCGCCGACGGACAAGGCAAAAACGGCCTTCTGACGCCGGATGTAGCCCAGCAGGCGGCGGTAGACCGCCGGCCCCGCCGCCGCGACGGTCAAGGCGTCTCCCCGCGCTCGCTGATCGCGGCGATGCCGACCCGGCGCACACCCTCGGCCGCGGCCGCGTCCAGGGCGAGCACCACCAGGCGATGCGAGGCCTCGCCGTCGGCGCGCACCACCACCGGCGCATCCGGGTTTTCCGCCAGCAGCGCGGCCATTGCGGCCTGCAGCGCCGGCCGGCTGATCTCGGTCAGCAAGGCCTCGTTGACGAAGACCTGACCGTCGGCGGTGATCAGGATCTCGATCAGGTCCGGCACAGCCTCCGCCTCGGCGGTCGCCGCCTCCGGCAGATCCAGGCGCAGCAGCGACTGGCGATCGAAGGTGGTCGAGATCATGAAAAAGATCAGCAGCAGAAAGACCACGTCGATCAACGAGGTCAGGTTGATGTCCGGCTCTTCACGTTCCTGTTCCTGCAGGCGCATGACTGGTCGCTCCCGCTCAGCGCTCGCCGGCGCGCGGATACAGGCGCTGACGGCTGATCTGACCGTGCTCGATGGCCTGCAACAGCTGCAGGGCCTGAGCCTCCATCTGCAGCACGTAGTCCCGCACCAGGCCGCGGAAGTAGCGGTAGAAGAAGAAGGTCGGGATGGCCACGCTCAACCCCGCGGCCGTGGTGATCAGGGCCTCGGAAATGCCGCCGGCCATTTCGTTGGGATCGCCGACGCCGTGGACCAGGATGGCGCTGAACACGCGGATCATGCCGATGACCGTCCCCAGCAGGCCCAGCAGCGGCGTGATGCCGGCGATGGTGCCCAGGGTGTTGAGAAAGCGCTCGAGGCTGTGGACCACCTGGCGCCCGGTATCCTCGACCGCCTCCTTGATGATCTCGCGCCGTCGGTCGCGATGCTCCAGCGCCGCCGCCAGGACTCGACCCAGCGGCGAGCTCAGCCGCAGCTGGTCGATGTGCTTCTGGTCGAGCTCTTCCTGGGCGGCCCAGCGCTTGACCTGCTCGGGCAGCCCGGAGGGCAGGACCCGGCTGCGCTTCAGCGCCAGGAAGCGCTCAAGAATGATCGCCAGGGCGATCACGGAGCACAGCAGGATGGGTACCATCAGCCAGCCGCCGGCAATCACGATTTCAAGCATGCGGGAATCGGTCCTTGTCAGACTCGGGTCGAATAATGCGGTAACACGCCGGAATGATAACGGGTTTGTCCGGCGCTGGCGCCCGGACGACCGCTACCGGCAATCGTGTCGCGGCAGCCAGAAGCCGCGACGATGACCCAACTCGGTGCGCAGTTCCGGCTCCCGACCGGGCCGCAACTCGACTACGATGGCCCCGCAATCGCCCGTTGACACCAGCTGGCTGCCGGCCCGTGCCAGCCGCGTCCGCAACTCTTCGTGCGGTCGCCCGAAGCGGTCGAAGCGGGCCGCCGAGGCCAGTGCCCAGGCCGGCTGCACCGCGGTCAGAAACTCCGCCCCGCCGCCGCGCCGGTGGCCGCCGGCGCCCAGGACCAGCACCTCGGCAGACAAGTCGGCCTGCTCCAGCAGCAAGCGGCGCTCGACCTGTGCATCCACACCGCCCATCAGCAGTACGGTCCCGCCCGGGCCCGCCACGCGGACGACGCAGGCGCTGTTGTCGTCCAGCGGCGGCAGCCCGGGCGATGGATGCAGGAAGTGCACGCGGTAAGTGCCCAGCGCCCACTCTTCTCCAGCGACGCAGGGCTCACCGTCTGCCCCGGGCGGCACCCGGATCCGCCCCGGCGGCGCCAGCGACTCCGCGCTCGCCAGGCCGCCGGAATGGCCGCGGTGCCGGCGCGCGAGGATGACGCCCTCCAATCCCTGCCCCGCCATTCCGATGCCCATCCCGGGCAGCAGGCGGGACAGACTGTCGCGGCCCTCGCCGTCGCCCGGTCCGGTGTCGTAGAGCAGGCGCTGATCGCCGGACTCCAGCAGAACGAGCTGGCCATCGCCTACATCCAGCATGGTCAGACGCAGCGCGTCTTCGCTCAGGACCGCTGCACGCGGGAACAGCAAGGGCAGCAGCAGCAGCACACCGAGCCAGCGCGCCGGCCAACCGGGCGGTGCGATCAGCCACAAGGCGCCCACGCCGGCCAGGATCATCGCCACCAGACCGCCGCTGGCGACACGGTGATACCCCCACGCCAGGCCGTCGATCCAGCCCAGCCCCCACAGCAGCACATCCACCCCCTGACCGGCCAGGTCCAGCACCAGGGCGGCGGGCAGGCCCATCGTCATCAGCAGCAGCGCCATCAGCAACAGGGGCAGGATCCACAGGCCGACCAGCGGGATGGCCCACAGGTTGGCTGGCAGCGCCGCCGGGATGAGCTGCTGGAAGATGCCGACGTTGAGCGGCAACAGCCCGACGGCCAGCACCAGCTGGGCCACCAGCAGGGCGCCGATCCAGCCGCCCATTGGCTTCCCCGGGCGCCATGCAAAGGCCCAGATCAGCACGGCCACGGCGCCGAAAGACAGCCAGAAGCCGACGGCCAGGGCGGAGAGCGGATCCAGCAGAAGCACCGCGAGCAGGGCCAGCAGCAGGGCATGGGCCGGCCGGATGCCGCGTCGCAGCGACAGCGCAAGGCCGCCGACTGCGAGCATGATCAGGGCGCGCAGCGTGGGCAAGGTCCAGCCGGCCAGGGAGGCGTAGGCCCCCGCCGCCAGCAGGCCACAGAGAATGCCGGTGCGGCGCCGGTCCAGCCCCGGCAAGGCCGCACTCAGCGGACCCAGGACCAACCCGCCCAGCAGTCCGAACAGGCCGGCCACCATACCCACGTGCAGGCCCGAGATCGCCAGCAGATGGGCCGTTCCGGTCTGCCGCAGCAGTCCGGAAAGCTCCGGGCCCATGGCGGAGCGGTCGGCCAGGCCCAGGGCCCGGAACAGTGCCGCGGTATCCAGACGGGTGGTCTCGGCCTGCAGGCGCTCGGCCAGGTACTGCCGCAGCCGGTCGACCCTTCCGCGCCATCCCCCGCGCTCGACCAGGCGGATGTGGGCCACCACCGTGGCGCTGGCGCCGATGCGCTGGCTCAGCAGGTGGCGGTAGCGATCGGGGGCGCCGGGGTTGAGGCGGCCATGCGGCGGCTGCAAACGCAGGTCGAACTCGCGGATGTCTCCCGGCTGCAGGTATTCTCCGGGGCGAAACCAGCTGGCTTCGATGCGCGCCGGCAGCACCAGATCGTGGCCGGCCAGCGGCCGCAGCTGAAAGCGGAGATTCTGGCCCTGCTGCTCCGGCAGACCGCTGACCACGGCGGTGACGCGCACCACCTCCCCGGCCCGCTGCTCCGGCCACTGCAGGCCGATCTGCCAGTGCGCATGGAGCAGGAACCAGCACGCGCCCAGGCCGAACGCCGCGGCAATCCGCAATCGTCTGCAACCGGCAGCAAGCAGCAATGCGCCGGCACCTGCCAGCAACAGGCGCCCGTCCGGCAACACCGGTGAGGCGGCGGCAAGCAAGGCACCGCCGGCAAACGCCAGGCCAATTCCCCAGAGCACCCCTACCCGGTCCTCCCCGGTTGTTTCAGTCCAGCGGCTTGAACCCTCCGCCGGTCATTTCCATGCAGCGATCCATGCGCCGCGCCAACTGCGGGTCATGGGTCACCAGGACGATACTGGTCTGCAGCTCGCGATTGAGCTCCAGCATCAAATCATAAATCTGTCCGGCGTTGGCCTCGTCCAGGTTTCCGGTGGGCTCATCGCCCAGCACGCAGGCCGGCCGGTTGATCAGGGCGCGGGCCACCGCCGCCCGCTGACGTTCCCCACCGGACAACTCGCCGGGTTTGTGCTGCAGGCGCTGCCCCAGCCCCACGCGCTCGAGGAGGTCGGCCGCCTGCCGGCCAGCCTCGCCCGCGGCCACGCCGCGGATGAGCAGGGGCATGGCGACATTTTCAAGCGCGGTGAACTCGGCCAGCAGATGATGAAACTGGTAAATGAAGCCGAGGTAGCGGTTGCGGATCTCGGCGCGACGGCGCTCGTCGGCCTTGGCCATGTCGTTTCCGGCCACGATGACCTGTCCCGCGGTGGGCTGATCGAGACCGCCGAGCAGATGCAGCAGCGTACTCTTGCCGACGCCGGAAGCGCCGACAATGGCCACCCGCTCCCCGGGCTGAACTTCGAAGTCGACGCCGGTCAGCACCCTGACCTCGGCCGGGCCCTGGCGGAAGGTCTTGACCAGTCCGCGGCAGGCGATCACGGGGCCCTGATCGGCGCTACTCATAGCGCAGCGCCTCCACCGGCTCGGTGCGCGCCGCGCGCCAGGCCGGGTAGATGGTCGAAAGCAGCGACAGGACCAGCGCCAGGGAGGCGAACCGGACCACGTCACCGGCCCGCAGGTCCGATGGCAGGTCACTGATGTAGTAGACCTCGGCCGACAGGAACTCGATGCTGAGCAGATTTTCAACCGCAGCCACCACCGATTCGACGTTCAGGGCCAGCAGGATGCCGAGAATCACGCCGAACAGCGTGCCGATCACGCCGATCAGCGAGCCCTGGATCATGAACACCGCCATGACGCGCCGCGGCGACAGTCCCATGGTTTTCAGAATCGCGATGTCGGCCTGCTTGTCGGTGACCACCATGACCAGGGTGGAGATGATGTTGAAGGCCGCGACCGCGATGATCAGCGACAGGATGATGAACATCACGGTCTTCTCGGTCTGCACGGCGCGGAAGAAATTGGCGTGCTGCTGAGTCCAGTCGCGGACCTGGAAAAACCCGGGCAGCTGCTCGCTCAACTCGCGGGCGATCCAGCGCGCGCGCATCATGTCGTCCAGCTTCAGGCGGATGCCGCCGATGTCGTCGCCCAGGCGGAACAGGCGCTGGGCATCCTCAAGATGAATCAAGGCCAGGGCGGAGTCGTATTCATGCACGCCCGCCTCGAACAGGCCGCTGACCTCGAACCGCCGGACCTGCGGCACCACGCCGGCCGGGGTGGCCCGGATCTCGGGGGCGAAAATCGTCACCGAGTCGCCGGGCCCCACGCCCAGCCGATTGGCCAGACCGACGCCCAGGATGACTTGCCATTGGCCCGGCGCCAGGTCGGTCAGCTCGCCGTGGCGCATCATGTCCAGAATCTGCGCAACCTCGGGCTCACTGGCAGGATCGACGCCGCGGATCATGGCGCCGCCGGTTCGTCGCCCGCGCAGCATGGTTTCCTGTTCGATGAACGGGGCCGCACCAAGGACTCTGGGATGAGCGCGGGCATCGAGAACGACCTCACGCCAGTCCGGGAAGCGACCGTCAAAACTCTGGATCGTGGCGTGCGAGATCATGCCCAGGATGCGCTCGCGCAGTTCCCGCTCGAAGCCGTTCATGACGCTGATCACCGTGATCAGGGTCATGACCCCGAGCGCGATCCCGGCCATGGAAATCAGCGAGATGAACGAAATGAAGTGATTGCGGCGCTTGGCGCGCAGGTAGCGCAGGCCGACAAACAGGGGCATGGGTTGATACATCGGCCGGACTCTCAGTTCTGTGCGGGGCGCGCCCGCAGCGCGTCGAGCACCTGCGCCAGTTCCGCCGGCAGCGGCGCGTTGAACACCTGCTCATCCGGCCCGGACAGGCGCAGGAAATGGGCGTGCAGGAACAGGCGTTTCAGGCCGGCCGGCGCACTCCGGGTGGCGTAACGTTCGTCGCCGGCCAGGGCATGCCCGAGGGCTGCCGCGTGGGCGCGAATCTGGTGCGTACGACCGGTTTCTATCTGGACTTCGACATAGGTATGGGCCGGAAAACGCTCAAGAACCCGGAAGTGGGTGACGGCCGCCTGGCCATCGGCGGCCACGATGACCCGGTGCTGGCCACTGCTGTCGCGGATCTTCTTCAGGGGCTCGTCGATGGTGATGCGATCTTCGGGCAGCACACCGTGCAGCAATGCCAGGTAGCGCTTCTCCACCCGGCGCCTGGCGAAATCGCGCTGCAAGGCCACCAGGGCCTGGTGATTGCGGGCCAGCATGAGCAGGCCGCTGGTCGGACGGTCAAGCCGATGAACCGGCCGCCAGCCGTCGTCGATGCGCGCCGCCACGTCCATCAGCCCGAAGGCCAGGCCGCTGCCGCCGTGAATGGCCAGACCCGCTGGCTTGTCGATGATCACGAAATCCCTGTTTTGCTCGATGATGCAGTTGCGAACCCGCTCCACCCACTCATCGGGGACCGGCCGGGGCCCAGCCGGCCGCGTGGCGACTGGCGGGATTCTGACCTCGTCGCCGGCCGCGAGTTTCTTCATCGGCTTGGCCCGGCCGCCGTTGACCCGCACCTGCCCGGTGCGGACCAGTCGGTAGATCACGCTGCGCGGCACGCCCTCGAGGCAGCCGAGCAGGAAATTGTCCAGTCGTTGACCGGCCCGGTCCGCGGGCACCTGCAGATGACGAACGCCAGGATTGCTAGGCTGCTGATTCATAAGGACTGGCGCATGGGGACGTACGAAGGTTCGAGTCTATCCGTGACGGGACGAGGATGGTAAGATAGCAGGGTTGAGCATCACCGTTGGCAACCCTGATCCAGGACCGGCGGCGATCGAGCCGCCAGGGCAACCCCTGATCGCGGAACCTCGACTTTAAGATCTGATCCAGTCCGGTAGCCGGCCACCTGGCACGGGATACCGGCGGGCAGGTTCTCCAACGCCTGCTTTCCGGCGTCGAAACCTGTCCATGAAATCCAAGGTGATCGACTGACGTCGATCTTGGCCAAACTTTACAGCCAGTTCCCGTCTGCCGGGGTGAGATCACCCTGCTGCGCCGGGATCGGTGGAAGAAGACAGATTGCTCCGCGAGCGAGGGATCGGCGATCCCCGGGGACCCGAGTGCCGAGTCCAACGGGCGCCAAACGCCGACCCATCGCAGGCATCGGATGCGACGCATCCAGGGGCACCATGGTCCGCGGGCGCCGTCTTTGATGCGGCGACCGCACCAAGCCTTATCGGGCGAGTATCTGTACTTCACCGGTTTCGGGCCGCGCCGGCGGCCGGAACGGCGAAGGAATTGCGACAATGAAGCGCATGCTGATCAACGCGACGCAACCGGAAGAGTTGCGCGTGGCAATCGCCGATGGTCAATCACTGATCGACCTCGACATCGAAGTTCCTGCCCAGGAACAGAAGAAATCCAACATCTACAAGGGCCGCATCACCCGCGTCGAGCCCAGCCTCGACGCGTGTTTCGTCGAATTCGGTTCCGAACGCCACGGTTTCCTGTCGATGAAGGAAATCGCGCGCGAGTACTTCTCCGAGGAAGCGCAGAAGAATCTTGACGCCGGCAATCGGGTCGACATCAAGGACGCCGTCCAGGCCGGCCAGGAAGTCATCGTCCAGGTCGACAAGGAAGAGCGCGGCACCAAGGGCGCAGCGCTGACCACCTTCATCAGCCTGGCCGGACGCTACCTGGTCCTGATGCCGAACAACCCGCGTGCCGGCGGCGTCTCCCGCCAGATCTCCCGCGATGAGCGCAAGGATCTGCTCGACACCCTGAAGCAGGTCGAAGTACCCAAGGGCATGGGCCTGATCGTTCGTACCGCCGGCGTGGGCCGCGAGCAGGAAGACCTGCAGTGGGACCTGGACTACCTGCTGCAGTTGTGGTCGGCAATCCAGGAAGCGGCCAAGACGCGCAAGGCCCCTTTCCTGATCTACCAGGAAAGCAACCTGATCATCCGCGCCCTGCGCGACTACCTGCGGGAAGACATCGGCGAAATCCTGGTCGATGACGACCGCGTGTTCGAGGACGCACGCGAATTCATGCAGCAGGTCATGCCGCACAACCTGCGCAAGCTCAAATCCTACAAGGACGCCACGCCCCTGTTCTCGCGCTACCAGATCGAGAGCCAGATCGAATCGGCCTTCTCGCGCGAGGTCAGACTGCCGTCCGGCGGTGCGCTGGTCATCGACCATACCGAAGCGCTGCTGTCGATCGACATCAACTCGGCGCGCGCGACCAAGGGCGCCGACATCGAAGAAACCGCGCTGCAGACCAACCTGGAGGCGGCCGAAGAAATCGCCCGCCAGCTGCGCATCCGCGACCTGGGCGGCCTGATCGTCATCGACTTCATCGACATGATGAGCAAGGACGCCCAGCGCCAGGTGGAAACCCGCCTGCGCGAGGCCATGCGCATCGACAAGGCGCGCGTCCAGATCGGCCGCATTTCGCGTTTCGGGCTGCTGGAGATGTCGCGCCAGCGTCTGCGGCCCTCGCTCGGCGAGTCCAGCTACGTGACCTGCCCGCGCTGCGACGGCTACGGCTCGATTCGATCGGTCGAGTCCTTGGCGCTCTCCATCCTCCGGCTGGCCGAGGAAGAGGCCATGAAGAGCCACACCTCCCGGGTCATCATCCAGGCGCCGATCGAGGTGGCGAACTTCCTCCTCAACGAAAAGCGCGCCATGATGGCCGACATCGAGCGGCGCAACAAGCTGCCGATCACCGTGGTCGCCAACCGCTGGCTGCAGACCCCGCGCTTCGAGATCACCCGCTTGCGCGCCAACGAGAGCGTCGACGAACCCAGCTATGCCCTGCCCACCGGCGAGGAAAAGGAAGCCGTGCCGGGCCAGAAAGCCGAAGGCGACGCCCCGAGGCCCACGCCGGCTGCCGTCAGCGGTATTCGACCGGCATCGCCGGCCCCGGAACGCAAGGCCCCGCCCCAGCCCGAAGGCTGGTGGCAGAAAGTGCGCGCTGCAGTGACCAGGCTGTTCGCCGCGCAGGAGCAGCAGCCCGCGGAGCGAACCAGCGCCTCATCAGCGCGCAAGCCGCCGGCAGACGCCAGCCCCAAGGCACCCGCCGAGCCAGGCGGCGCCAAGCCCGCCACCGGCCGTTCGCAGGGAGAATCCAAGAAGCGCAAGCGCAAGGTGCGCAAGACAGACAGCGAGAGCGGCGAA
>SKKM01000232.1 GCA_007121485.1 Wenzhouxiangella sp.
CCCGCGATCGACGCGGCCAGCAGGATCAGCAGTTGGCTTGTGGTCTTGTTCTTTGACTGCATGGGGGGTGATGGTAAACGGTTGGCTTTGCTTTTTTAGGGGTCAGGGACTAGGGGTCAGGGGTCAGGGAGCTTGGTCGAAGGCTTCAAGCTCGGCGGAAAGACCTTCGACTCACCCTCCAGCATCGCCGGTGCTCCCTGACCCCTAGCCCCTAGCCCCTGACCCCTCATAATCGAAATCGG
The DNA here is from genome assembly GCA_007121485.1 of Wenzhouxiangella sp. Lineage (GTDB taxonomy): Bacteria > Pseudomonadota > Gammaproteobacteria > Xanthomonadales > Wenzhouxiangellaceae > Wenzhouxiangella. The sequence continues at coordinate 243 of SKKM01000232.1, forward strand.
CGCTAGACTCTCGACTGCGATCATCACGGACATTGAGACGGTGAGTTCCGGACTCCACGACGTCATCAGCCTGCTCGAACTCGAGCGCATCGACGACAACATCTTTCGCGGCGAGAGCCGCGACATCGGCGCGCCGCAGGTGTTTGGCGGACAGATCGTCGGGCAGGCGCTGTCGGCCGCGCACCAGACCGTGGACGGCCGGCGGCCGCACTCGCTGCATGCCTATTTTCTCCGGCCCGGCGATTTTCACCACCCGGTGATCTACCAGGTCGAGCGCGCGCGCGACGGCCGCACCTACTCCAACCGGCGCGTGGTGGCGATCCAGCACGGCCGCCCGATTCTCAACATGACCGCCTCCTTCCATACCGACGAGCCGGCCTGGGATCACCAGGCCAAGATGCCGACGGTGCCGGGTCCCGAGGGGCTGAAAAACAGCACCGAGCTGGGACGCGCGGCGGCCGAGCACGCGCCGGAGAAAATGCGCCGCCTGCTCATGCACTCCCCGCCCTTCGAGTTCCGGCCGGTCGAGGCGCCGAAATTCCTCGATCCGTCGGCCCGAGCGCCGCGCAAGCACGTGTGGATGAAAGCCTGGGAGTCCTTGCCCGACGACGAGGCCCTGCACCGCCACCTGCTGACCTACGTGTCGGACTATGAACTGCTCGGCACCGCCACCTTTCCGCATGAGCTGGACTTTCGCAGCCGCCGAGTGCAGATGGCCAGTCTCGACCACGCCTTGTGGTTCCACCGGCCGTGTCGCGTCGATGACTGGCTGCTGTATGCCTGCGACAGTCCCAACAGCTACGGCGGCCGCGGTTTTTCGCGCGGCCAGATCTTCACCCGCGACGGCGTCCTGGTGGCCTCGGTGGCCCAGGAGGGCGTGATCCGGCCGCGCCCTTCAAATCACGCGGCCGATCGCTAGTGGTCTAGTTGCCGGCGGGTCGGCGCGCCCGGAAAGAAGGGGTAACCCAGTGGCTGGTTCGTCGCTGCACTTCGACGCGTCCCGGATCAGTCAGCGTTTTTTGCGCGAAGTCATATTCGGGCGTTCTGATAAGCGGTAGGCTAGATGCATGTTGAGCGGGCTGGCTCCATGCGAACCGGCGCCGAATTTTCAGTCACCGCGCCGTTGGCATGGGTTGAGGAAATCAAGCTGATCCGGAGTTTCTCAGAACAGGATGCAGGGATCTTCGCCGCTTCCCGGAGCGCGCGATGACCGGCGCGCTCGCCGCGGCCCTGGCCCTGGCCGCACTCGCCGTGCTGCTGTCCGGCGTCCTCCTGCTGGCCGGCCGTTTCCTGCGCGTCGAGGAAGACCAGCGCCTGGAAAAGCTGGTCAACCTGTTGCCCGGCACCAACTGCGGCGCCTGCGGCCAGCCCGGTTGCCGGGTCTTCGCCGAGGCCCTGCTGAAGGGCGATGCGGCGCCGGCTGGCTGTTCGGTCAGCTCGGACCCCGCGCGTCAGCGCATCGCGATCTATCTGGGCGTGCCGGTTGGCGAGGCCGATCGCAAGGTCGCGCGGCTGGCCTGCGCCGGCGATCGCAACGCCGCTCAATTCCTGGCCGACTACCAGGGCGAGCCGCGCTGCGCCGCCGCGGCGGTGGTCGACGACGGCGGCAAGGCCTGTGCCTGGGGCTGCCTGGGGCTGGCCGACTGCGAGCGCTCCTGCGACTTCGACGCCATCGTCATGAGCCCCACCGGGCTGCCGGTGGTCGACGAGGCCAGGTGCACGGCCTGCGGCGACTGCGTGCGGGCTTGCCCCAAGGATTTGTTCCGCATCGTCCCCGAGCGTCAACCGCTGTGGGTGGCGTGCAACAACCCGCTGGAAGGCAATGAGCTGCTCGCGACCTGCAAGGTCGCCTGCACCGCCTGCGAGCGCTGCGTGCGCGACGCTCCCGACTGGCTCAAGCTCGAGCGCAACCTGCCGGTTACAGTCGACGGCGCGCCGGGCACGCCCCCGCGCAGCGCCATCGACCGTTGCCCGACCGGCGCCATCGTCTGGATCGAGAACGGCCGGCCGCAACTCGGCGCCAGCGCCCGTATGCCGCAGGCACTGCGGGCGCGCAGACAAACCGCCTGAAACCTGTAGCAAGAAACGTGTAGCAACAAGAACCTAGGACATTCTCATGAAGCAAGCCACCCGCAGCCAGCCCGAAGCGCAGGCCAAATACCCCGGCCGGCGCGCCGCCATGGACGGCAACAGCGCCGTGGTCTCGGTGGAGCGCGACGCCAGCGATGCCGCCGGCGCCTACCCGATCACGCCGTCGACGCAGATGGGCGAGGGCTGGGCCGAGGCTGCCGCCGCTGGCTACCAGAACATCTCCGGCCGGCCGCTGATCTTCATCGAGCCTGAAGGCGAACACGCCGCCGCGGCGGTGACCGCCGGCATGGCCATGACCGGCCTGCGCGCGGCCAACTTTTCTTCGGGCCAGGGTGTGGCCTACATGCACGAGTCGCTGTACCCGGCGGTGGGCAAGCGCCTGACCTACGTACTCAACATGGGCTGCCGCGCCATCACCAAGGCCACGCTCAACGTCCACGCCGGCCACGACGACTACCACTGCGTCGACGACACCGGCTTTTTCCAGGTCTTTGCGCGCGACGCCCAGGCCGCGGCCGACCTGAACATGATCGCCCACCGCCTGGCCGAGCTGGCGCTGAACCCCGGCATCGTCGGCCAGGACGGCTTCCTGACCACCCACCTGATCGAATCGCTGATGCTGCCCGAACGCGAGCTGGTGGCCGAATACCTGGGCCGGCCCGAGGACATCATCGAGTGCCCGACCCCGGCGCAGCGCCTGCTCTACGGCGACACGCGCCGCCGCGTGCCCGAGCTGTGGGACGTGGACAATCCGATCATGTCCGGCACGGTGCAGAACCAGGATGCCTACATGCAGAGCGTGGCCGCCCAGCGCCCGTTCTTCTTCGACGCCATCCCGGCGCTGGCCGAGCAGGCTTTCGACGAATTCGCCGAGCTCACCGGCCGACGCTACACGCGCCTGGCCGGCTACCGCACCGAGGACGCCGAGTACCTGCTGTTCGGCCAGGGCAGCGTCATTCCCACCGCCGAAGCGGTGGCCGACTACCTGCGCGAGAAGCGCGGCATCAAGCTCGGCGTGGTCGACCTGGTCATGTTCCGCCCGTTCCCGGCCGACCTGATCGGGCAGATGCTCAAGGGCAGGAAGGCCGTCACCGTGCTCGAGCGCGTCGACCAGCCGCTGGCGGTCGATCCGCCGCTGGCGCGTGAAGTGCGTGCCGCTTTGGGCAAATGCATCGAGAACGGTCGGGCCGCCGGGCGACCGATTCATGCCGGACTGCCGGCCTACGAGCAGCTGACGGATCTGCCCGATCTGTACACCGCCTGCTTTGGCCTGGGCAGCCGCGATGTCACCCCGGGCGACCTGATCGGTGCGGTGGAGAACATGCTGCCCGATGGCGGCGGACGACGCATGTTTTACCTGAGCATCGACTTCCTGCGCGAAACCCCGCTGCATCCCAAGGACCAGATCCGCCAGGAGCGCCTGGCGCGCGACTACCCCAACCTGGCCGAACTGGTGGTCAAGGGCAGCGAGAACCCCAACCTGATGCCGGATGAATGCGTGACCGTGCGCATGCACTCGATCGGCGGCTGGGGTGCGATCACCACCGGCAAGCACCTGGCCACGACCCTGTTCGACCTGCTCGGCTGGCACATCAAGGCCAACCCCAAGTACGGCTCGGAGAAGAAGGGTCAGCCCACGAC
>SKKM01000274.1 GCA_007121485.1 Wenzhouxiangella sp.
ACTTGCCGATGTCTTCGGCGGTGATGGCATCGACCAGGCCGATGGCATCACGTTTGCGGTCCATGGACCGCATCAGGCTCCCTCGGACACCGATCACCTGAATGCGGTCATCGGTGAAAAAATCGCTGGTTTCCTCTTCCTGCGCCGATTCTTCGGCTTCTTGGGCATAGAGCGGCGAGATGATGCAACTGCCCAGGGCCAGGGCAACGGCCGCAGCCAGCGGCGACTTGCGGAATCGACTTGAGTCCATCTTGATGTTCCCTCCTCAGTTTTGGTTTCGGCTGTTCTCTTGATCGATACAGCTCGTTATGCGCCGCACAAGGATTGTGTCCGGTTTCTGACAGCACGTGTTGGCGTTTATACGGGTTGCTGACAGCGTTGTCAACAGTCGTCTAAGCGAGTACTGTGAGCGCCGTAATTCGACTCAAGCAGACTGTGCAATGCACCATTGGACGTTATGAGCAAGCAGCGCTTCTATGTGATCCGTGTCGCGCTGATCGTCGCCCTCGGCGGATTTCTGATGGGCTTCGACGCCTCGGTCATCTCGGGCGTGGTGCGATTCATTGGTCCGGAGTTCGGCCTGAGCAGCCTGCAGCTGGGCTGGGCGGTCGGATCGCTGACCTTGACCGCCACCCTGGGCATGCTCACCGCCGGGCCCTTGAGCGATCGTTTCGGTCGCCGGGGCATCCTGCAGGCGGCGGCGGTCCTGTTCGCGGTCTCGGCCATTGCTTCGGCCCTGGCGCCGGACTTCGTGACTTTCGTGATTGCCCGCATGATCGGCGGCCTGGGCGTGGGCGCCGCGCTCATCGTGGGGCCGATGTACATCGCAGAGATTGCTCCGCCGCGCAGTCGCGGAAAACTGGTCAGCCTCAACCAGCTCAACATCTTCATCGGCATATCGGCCGCCTTTTTCAGCAATTACCTCATACTGCAGTGGTCGCAGACGGATGCGGCCTGGGTGCAGGCGCTGCTGCTGGACGCGCATGCCTGGCGCTGGATGCTGGGGGTCGAAACCCTGCCCGCCCTGCTGTTTCTGATCGGGCTGAGGTGGGTGCCGCAAAGCCCGCGCTGGCAGATCATGAAGGGCCTGCAGACCGAGGCCGCGGCCACGCTGAATCGAATCTTCGACGAAGCGGACACGCAGAAGCAGATCGCCGACATCCAGCGCAATCTTGCGACCGACGTCGGTAGGGAAAAGATCGCGCTGAAGGAGCTCTTTCATCCGGCGCTGCGCCTGGTGCTGATCGCGGGCATCAGCCTGGCGATCCTGCAGCAGATTACCGGGATCAACGCGGTGTTCTTCTATGCGCCGATGATTTTCGAGCAGTCCGGCATCGGCACCAATGCGGCCTTCATGCAGGCCGTGCTGGTCGGACTGACCAACCTGGCGTTTACCGTGGTCGCCATGTTGCTCATCGACCGGCTCGGTCGTCGCCCGCTGCTGATTGGCGGCATGACCGGCATCGCGCTGGCCATGATGCTGCTGGCCTATGGGTTCGGTTCGGCGACCTACGAATTGTCGGCCGAAGGCATCCAGTCGCTCGAACTGCCGGCGGCGGTGGCGGTCCAGTTGGGCTCCCTGCAGGGCGTGGCCCATGCCAGCGACGTCGCTTTCCGGCAGGCGCTGGCGGAAGTGCTGGGCGAGGACGCCGCCCTGGCCCATGGGCCCGACATCGTGGTCGCGGCGATTACCATCAACCCCGGCCTGATCCTGTTCGGCATTCTCGCTTTCGTGGCCTCATTCGCCGTCTCCATCGGGCCGGTGATGTGGGTGATGTTCTCCGAGCTGTTCCCGTTGCGGGTGCGCGGGCTGGCGATTTCGGTTGCCGGCTTCATCAATTCCGGCGTCAGTTTCCTGGTCCAGCTGATGTTTCCGTGGCAGCTGGCCACGCTCGGCAGCAGTTTCACCTTCCTGATCTACGGTCTTTTCGCCGTGGCGGGTCTGTTGCTGGTCTGGAAGCTGGTGCCGGAGACCAGGAACAAGTCGCTGGAGGAACTGGAAGTCGAACTGACCAAGGCCAAACCCTGAGGCCGATTGCTGCCGGCCCTACTGCCCGAACCGTTCCGGTTCGGCCGGCCGGTTGGCCATGATCCCATCGATGCGCTCCATCACGTCGGATGCGAGTTTCGGGACGGCGTTGATGGCCTTGAGGTTGTCCTGCAGCTGGGACAGGCGCGAAGCGCCCAGGATGACGGTGCTGACCCTGGGGTTCTTCAGGCACCAGGCAATCGCCATGTGGGTCAGGCTCATGCCCAACTCGTCCGCCAGCGACTTGAGTTCGCGCACCTTGTCCAGCTTATGCTGTCCTTCCTCGTTGAGCAGCAGGTCGCGCAGCCATTCGTAGCCGGGCAGACTCAGGCGGCTGTCCTCCGGAACGCCGTCCAGATACTTGCCGGTCAGCAGGCCGGAAGCCAGCGGCGACCAGGTGGTGGTGCCCATGCCGTAGGTTTCATACAGCGGCCGATACTCGGCCTCGACCCGGTCACGAACGAAGAGGTTGTACTGCGGCTGCTCGACCACCGGCGGCGTCAGGTGCTCCTGGCGGGCCACGCGATGCGCCTCGGTGATGCGCTGGGCGTCCCACTCCGAGGTGCCCCAGTACAGGATCTTGCCCTGCATCACCAGGGCGTGCATGGCGCGCACGGTTTCCTCAACCGGGGTGTCGACGTCGGGCCGATGGCAGAAATACAGATCGAGGTAGTCGACCTGGAGCCGTGACAAGGCCTGGTCGCAGGCCTCGCGCACGTGCTTGGCCGACAGGCCCATCTGGGTGGGTTTGTCGCCGCCCCAGAACACCTTGGACGAGACGATGAAGCTGTCGCGCGGCAGGCCCAGCTCGCGGATTGCCGCGCCCATGATCTTTTCCGACTCGCCGGCCTCGTAGCCTTCGGCGTTGTCGAAGAAGTTCACGCCGGCATCGTAAGCCTTATGCAGCAGGGTCTTGGCGGCCTCGATGTCGACCTGCTTGCCGAAAGTGACCCATGAGCCCAGCGCCAGTGCCGAGACCTTGAGTCCTGATGTTCCCAGGCGACGATATTCCATGGTGTTCCGAGATTCCTTGATGCAGCAGTCAGTATCACATGCGTGGTCTGCGCACGGGACTTGCCGATTCGTAAAGCTCCGGTAAACTTCGGCGGCATGGCTCACTCGACTATCACCGACGTTGCCCGCCTGGCCGGGGTTTCGATCAAGACGGTATCGCGCGTGGTCAACCGCGAGGGCGGTGTGCGCGACGCGACCCGGGCCCGGGTCGAGGCGGCGATCGCCGAGCTGGACTATTCCCCCAACCAGTCGGCCCGCGATCTGGCCAGCGCGCGGGCGCGTCTGATCTGCCTGATCTACGACGACCCCAGCGGCTACCAGCTGCCGTCCGCGGGCTACATCATCCGCCTGCAGGCCGGGGTGCTGAGAGTCTGCCGCAGCCACGGGCACGAACTGCTGATTCACCCCTGCAGCTACCGCGCGCCTGATGTCGAGGAGGATCTGAAGGCCCTGATTCGCCGGGCCCGGCCGGCCGGCATCATCCTGGCCGCGCCCTTGTCCAACATGAACCGGATCGTCCGCGCGATCACCGATACGGGCACGCCCCTGGTGCGCCTGTCGCCCGGGCACCAGCGCGCGACCCGGCAGGTGGTGGCCACCAACGACCGCGAGTTCAGCGCCGAGATGACCCGCTACCTGGTCTCCTGCGGCCACCGTGAGATCGCCTTTGTCGCTGGTCATCCCCAGCACAAGGCGGTCGGTTTGCGTCTGCTGGGCTACCAGGATGGCCTGAAGGAAAGCGGGATTGCGTTTTCGGAGCGCCTTGTGGCTCAGGGCGACAACTCCTTCGGTTCGGGTCTGGCCGCCGGGCTGAAACTTTTGCAGCGCAAGCGCCGTCCCAGCGCGATCTTTGCCGCCAACGACGATATGGCGGTGGGCGTGCTCAGGGCCGCGAACCAGCTGGGCATTCGGA
>SKKM01000166.1 GCA_007121485.1 Wenzhouxiangella sp.
CGCCGGCCGATGAGCTGTCCACCGCCGCCGTGATTCAGCGCTACTGGCGCATGGTTCCGGCCGCCCCCGGGAAGCGGCCGGCACCCCGGGTTGCGCCGGCGCCTGAAGTGGCTCATGGGCTGATCTGCGCCGAGCTGGCGGATCTTCAGCAACGCCTCGCCGCGCTGGAGCGGCAGCGCAAGACGCTGGAGACTGAACTTCGCGAGCGAGCCGACTGGGCCCAGCGCTATGAGCGCCTGAGCGCGCAGAGGACCCGCTGGGCCCGATCGCTGGAGCATGAGATCGAGCGCGAGCGCTCCAGAATTTTAGACTTGTCGACCGAACTGGAGCAGCTCGAGGCCCGGCGCGCCAGGCTGGAACGCGCGCTGGTCGATACCCGCGCGGAACTGGAGGTCAGCCGCGACCACCTGCGTCAGACAAGGGACGACCTGGAACAGACGCGGCAGCAGCTGAATAGCACGACGCAGGAACTGGAGCAGATCCAGTCTCAGCTGGCGTCGACCGCAAACGAGCTTGCACTGGTCATGGGCAGCCGCTCGTGGCGCTGGACCCGGCCATTGCGCTTCGCTGCAAGGGCCTTGGGGCACGCCCGCCGCAGACGGATCTGGAATCCGCTGCTCTGGCCCCGTCTACTTGGCCGCCTCATCCATAGTCTGCGCCTGCATGGACTCAAGACCACGCTCCACCTGGCTCAGGGTACACGCCTGGAAACGCATGAACGCCCGGCACTGCCAACGGTGGAAACGCCGGTGGAGCAGGAGCATCCCGAACCGCTGTCGCTGCCGCGCGCCGATCAGCCGCAAGCCAGCATCGTCATTCCGGTCTACAACAAGCTCGCCTACACCGCCGCCTGCCTGCAAAGCCTGGCCGCCGAGGCCGGACCGACCCCCTTCGAGGTCATCGTGGTCGACGACTGCTCCAGCGACGGCAGCGCTGATTTCCTCGCCGAGTGCAAAGGGGTGGTACTGGTCCGCAACACCGAGAACAGCGGTTTCATCGCCAGCTGCAACGCCGGCGCAGCCCGGGCCCGCGGCGATTACCTGGTCTTTCTCAACAACGATACGACGGTGACCGCGGGCTGGCTGGAGGCCCTGCTGGGAACGTTCGAGGATTTCCCCGACGTCGGCGTCGCCGGCGCCCGGCTGGTCTACCCCAACGGCCAGCTGCAGGAGGCCGGCGGCATCATCTTCAGTGACGCCAGCGGCTGGAACTACGGGCGTGGACAGTCGCCCGACGAACCCCAGTACAACTTCGCCGCCGAAGCCGACTACGTCTCCGGCGCCTGCCTGGCCATTCCGCGCCCACTGTTCGAAGAACTGGACGGCTTCGATCGTCGCTACGCCCCCGCCTACTACGAAGACACCGACCTGTGCTTCCGCGTGCGCGAGCGGGGTCTGCGCGTGTTCTGCCAGCCGGCCTGCACCATCATTCACCACGAGGGGGTGAGCTCCGGAACCGACGAGTCCAGCGGCACCAAGCGCTATCAGGCCGTCAACCGGGAGAAGTTCCGCGAGCGCTGGGCCAGGGCGCTGGCCCAGCAGCCGTATCCCATCAACGACAGCGATCGCCGTGATCCAGCACGGCGCGCGCGCTTTCATCGCGCCCGCGGGCGCGTGCTGCTGATCGACGCCACCACGCCGATGCCGGACCACGATTCGGGCTCCGTCCGCTTTCTCGCCATGCTGGAGCTGATGGTCGAGGCCGGCTGGCAGGTGTCCTTCATGCCGCAGAACCTGCACTGGGAAGGGCGCTACTCCGAGTCCCTGCAGCGCCGCGGAGTCGAAGTGCTGACGGCGCCGGCAGTGCGCGCCATGGACCCGTGGTTGAGCGAGCACGGCGAGGATCTGGACCTGGTGCTGGTCAGCCGGCATTACGTTCTCGAGCCGATGATCAAGCTGCTGCGCAATCGCTGCCCGAACGCGCGCATCGTGTTCGACACCGTCGACCTGCACTTCCTGCGCGAACAGCGCCAGGCCGAACTCAGCGGCAGCACGGCCATGGCCAGTGCCGCCGAACGCACGCGCCGCGTCGAGCTGGACCTGATGCGCCGCAGCGATATCACGCTGGTGGTCAGTCCGATCGAACGCGAACTGCTGGCCGATCTGGTCCCCGAGGCCGATGTGCGCGTGTTGTCCAACATTCACAGCGTGCACGGTCGCCAACAGGACTGGGCCCAGCGCCGCGACCTGCTGTTCGTCGGCGGCTTCCAGCATCCGCCCAACATCGACGCCGCCGAGTGGCTGATCGAGGACATCTTTCCGCGCGTTCGCGCCAGGTTGCCGGAGGCCCGGCTGCACCTGATCGGCAGCCGCATGCCGGAAGCCCTGCGCGAGCGGGCCGGCGATGGCGTGCTGGTGCACGGCTTCGTGGAAGACCTGACCCCCTACCTCAACGGCTGCCGCTTGTCACTGGCGCCGCTACGCTATGGCGCCGGGGTCAAGGGCAAGGTCAACCAGGCCATGGCCTGGGGTCTCCCGGTCATCGCCACGCGCTGCGCCTCCGAGGGCATGTTCCTTGAGCACGGTGAGGATGTGCTGGTGGCCGATGATGCGGAACAGTTCGCCGCCGAGGTGGTTCGCGCCTACCAGGATGAAGCGCTGTGGCGCAAGCTGTCCGACGGCGGCCTGCGCAACGTCGAGCGGCACTTTTCCCGCGCCGCCGCGCGCGCGGTAGTCAGCGAACTGCTGGCCTCCGACCGCTAGTGGGCCATGCGGCTAATTAGGTAACGCTCAGAGCCACTGTGCTGGCGCGAATCAAGGCGCGTTCCGCAGGGAATGGCAGGCCCTTTCCAAGGAACGCAACACGCGCGACGGCTGAGCGTTACCTAATTAACCGCTTGGCCCACTAGACGGTGCGCACGCGCCGCGCCGCGGTCACGGCCTGGATCGATTGCAGCCGGTTCAATAGACTGGCCAGCTGCTCGTAATCCTCGACCTGTACGGTCAATTCGATCCGCACCTGCTCGGTGTCATCGAGACGACTGGCGTTCATGGCCGTGACGTTGATGTTCTCGCCGGCCAGCAGGCCGCTGACGTCGCGGATCAGCTCGCGCCGGTCCCAGGCCTCGATCATGATGCGGGCCGGATAGCGACCGGCCGAACGCGATGCCCAGCGGACGCTGATGACGCGCTCGGGCGCCTCGCGCTGCAGGTGGACAAACTGGCGGCAGTCCTGGCGATGAATGCTCACGCCGCGACCCTGGGTGATGTAACCGGCGATGTCGTCGCCCGGCACCGGCTGGCAGCACTGGGCGATCTGGTAGAGCAGGTTGCCGACGCCTTCGATCTGGATATCCGTGCCCTTGTCCCGCCGCCCCGGACTGGCCTTGCTGACCGGAATGGCGGCCTCTTCCAGGCGGCGTTCAGGGTGACGTCGCTCGACCGCATGGGCGACCTGCGATGCACCCAGCTCACCGCAGCCGACCGCCACGCACAGGTCCTCGATACGGCGGAAGTTGAAGTGCTCGAGCACCGCGGCCAGTTCATCGATATCCAGATCTAGGCGACGGAACTCGGCTTCCACCGCGGTCCGGCCGGCGGCGAGGTTTTCTTCGTAATGGGCCAGCTTGAACCAGTGCCGGACCTTGGCCCGGGCGCGGGCGGTGCGGATATAGCCCAGGCGCGGGCTCAGCCAGTCGCGCGAGGGACGCGATTCCTTGCCGGTCAGGATTTCGACCCGGTCGCCATTTTTCAGCTCGGTGGTCAGCGGCACGATGCGGCCATTGACGCGCGCGCCGCGGCAACGGTGGCCGACTTCCGTGTGCACCAGGTAGGCGAAGTCCAGCGGCGTGGCGCCGGCCACCAGGTCCTTGACCTCGCCCCTGGGCGTCAGGACGTAGACGCGGTCCTCGGTGGTCAGGTTCTGGAAGTCTTCGAGCAGGCTGGCGTCGTCGCCGCCGGCTTCAGGGCCCTCCAGCAGATGACGCATCACGCCGATGCGCTTTTCCA
>SKKM01000282.1 GCA_007121485.1 Wenzhouxiangella sp.
TACTGATTCGGGAACCATCCGTCAGGCGCGGACCGCTGGTCCCTGGTCCCTGGTCCCTGGTCCCTGGTCCCTGGTCCCTGGTCCCTGGTCCCTGGTCCCTGGTCCCTGGTCCCTGGTCCCTGGTCCCTATTCCCGCAACTCCGCCAGATCCCGAAACTGCTCAAGCGCTTCCGGATTGGCCAGCGCCGAGGTATTCTTCACCGCCCGGCCGTGGATGACGTCGCGCACGGCCAGTTCGGTGATCTTCCCTGACACGGTGCGCGGAATGTCGTCGACGGCCAAAATCCTGGCCGGCACATGCCGCGGCGTGGCGTTGGCGCGGATGACCTGGCGGATGCGCTGCTTGAGCGCCTCGTCGAGGACCACGCCCTCGCGCAGGCGCACGAACAGGACCACGCGCACGTCGTCTTCCCAGTCCTGGCCCACGCAGATCGATTCCAGGATTTCGTCGAGCTTCTCGACCTGGCGGTAGATTTCGGCCGTGCCGATACGCACCCCGCCCGGATTCAGCGTGGCATCGGAGCGACCGTAGATCACCACGCCGCCGCGTGGGGTCAGGCGGGCGTAGTCGCCGTGGCTCCAGACACCGGGATGGGTTTCGAAATAGGCCGCGCGGTATTTCTCGCCGGCCGGGTCGTTCCAGAAACTGACCGGCATGCATGGAAACGGCATGGAACAGGTCAGCTCGCCGGTCTCGCCTTCGAGCACGCGCCCGTCGTCACCGCGGATCTCGACTTTCATCCCCAGACCCCGGCACTGCAGTTCGCCCTTGTAGACCGGCAGCAGCGGGTTGCCCAGGGCGAAGCAGGAGACGATGTCGGTGCCGCCGGAAATGGAGCTCAACTGCACGTCGGCCTTGATGTCGCGGTACACATAGTCGAAGGATTCCGGCAACAGCGGCGAACCGGTCGACAGGATGGCGCGCAGATCGCTCAACCGATGCGTTTCGCGCGGCTTGACGCCCGCCTTGTCGCAGGCCGCGATCCACTTGGCGCTGGTGCCGAAGACGTGGATGCCGACCTCGTCGGCCAGGTCCCACAGCGCGTTGCCGTCGGGGTGAAACGGCGAGCCGTCGAACAGCACCAGGGTGGCTTCGACCGCCAGGCCCGAGACCAGCCAGTTCCACATCATCCAGCCGCAGGTGGTGAAATAGAACAGGCGCTGATCGCGCTTCAGGTCAGTGTGCAGCATCAGTTCTTTCAGATGCTGCAGCAGCGTCCCGCCGGCGCCGTGCACGATGCATTTCGGCACGCCGGTGGTGCCCGAGGAGTAAAGGATGTAGAGCGGATGGTCGAAGGGCAGGCGCTCGAAACGCAGGTCCACCGCCCCGTTGTCGCCAAAGGACTCCCAGCTCACGGCCAGCGGCAGGCCAGACAGGTCCGGGTCGGGATCCATGTACGGCACCACCACGATGCGTTCCAGCGAGGGCAGGCGCGTGCCCAGCTCGCGCACCCGGGCCAGGCAGTCGAAGGTCTTGCCGTTGTAGCGATAGGCCGCACAGGTGAACAGCACCTTCGGCTCGATCTGGCCGAAGCGGTCGAGCACTCCCTGCACGCCGAAATCCGGCGAGCACGACGACCAGACCGCGCCCATCGAGGTCGTCGCGAGCATGGCAATCACGGTTTCAGGCAGGTTGGGCAGGTAGCCGGCCACGCGGTCGCCTGGCTGCACGCCGGCTTCCTTGAGCGCCAGGGCAACGCGGGCCACCTGCCCGTACAACTCGGCAAAGCTCAGGCGGCGCCGGGCACCGTCCTCGCCGGCAAAGATGATCGCCACGCCGTCGTCGCGCCGGCGCAGTAGGTTTTCGGCGAAGTTCAGCCGCGCATCGGGAAACCAGCGCGTGCCCGGCATGGCCGGCCAGTGCTCGGTCGTCGAACTGCCGGGGCCGTCACCGATCACCCCGCCATAATCCCAGACGGCGCGCCAGAAGGCCTCCGGCTGCTCGATGGAAAAGCGATAGAGACCGTCGTAATCACGTACCGCGGCGTCCTGTTCCTCGGCAATCCGACCCAGAAACTGCTGCATGTGAGACGCCGCGCGGCGCGACTCGGAGGGAATCCAGAGAGCTTCGTTCATGAACTGACAGCCTGGAAGATTTCTGATGACAAACTGCAGGTTAACCAAGCGACAGCCGCACTGTCACCTGTACCTTGGAACAGGCTGCTTGATTGCTGTCCCGAGCGGGCGTGTGTTACGCTGAAATATCTGAGCAAGCTCAAGGTAGTACCAGACGCTGCACACTTGTGCGGGAGGTTCGGAAATGAAAGCATTCACATTGATTCGGTCACGCTATTCAGTATTTATTGCCCTGTTGGCGCTGGTCTTCGCCATCAGCCTGCCGGCGTTCGCCGACGACGACCCTGATGATCCGCCGGGCAATGGCCCGCCGCCACATGCCGGACCGCCTAACCGGCCCGGGCCTCCCGATTGGGCTGGCCCGCCCGGCGACCGTGGACCGCCGCCTGACCGGGGTCCGCGTTTCGGAATCGGGCAGGGCCAGCCTGAGCCCGGAAACGACATTCCGAACTTCTGCACGCCACGTCGTCCCGGCCGTCAACCCGGCGGACCGCCCGGGCAGGCCGGCTTGTCGAGTATCGCCCTGCTGGATTTCGCCCAGGACTTCGAAGGCGGCGCCCGGGGCAAATTGATCTATCGCTGGATATCGCCCCTGTTCGACTACGTGTTCAACGCTCGCGCGCTAGAGGAAGAAACGGCCTACACACTGGCCTATCTGCCCGAGCCCGTACCCAGCCCAGGTGTCATTTGCCTAGGTACGGCAGTGTCGAGCCCGGACGGCGACCTGCACCTGCAGGACGCGCTGGACCTCCAAACCGATCTTCCGGCCGAGTACGACGCCAACGAAGACGAGGCCACGCTGGCCCTGGTGCTTGCCAGCGACGTCGATTGCGACACCGGAGAACTGGCCGTCGACTGGAATCCTGACACCGCCGTGTTTGCCGTGGAAGGAATGTTCTACGTTCGCTACATCGACGAGGAAGACGACGAAAACGGCGACAACGGCGACAACGGCGACGACTGAAGCCCTGCGGGCCTGGTTGCTTCCTGGTCAATCTGTCGTCAACCCGGGCCCCTGGCCCGGGTTTTTCTTGGCCGCGGTACCTTGCCTGCACGGCTCAAGCGATACACCGTCCAGTCCGACATCGGTCTCGCGCCGATGGCTTCATAAAACTCAATCGCCGGGCGGTTCCAGTCCAGCACGCTCCACTCCATGCGCCCATAGCCGCGCTCGCGGGCGATGGCCGCCACATGCTCGAGCAGCGCGCGCCCGATGCCCTGTCCACGGGCCGATTCGCGCACGAAAAGATCTTCCAGGTACAGACCCGGCTTGCCGAGGAAGGTGGAGAAATTGCGGAAAAACAGCGCGAAGCCAAGCGCCTCGCGGTCCCTTTCGGCAATCACAGCCTCGGCCGTCGCATGCTCGCCAAACAGATGCTCGGCCAGCAACTCGGGCGTCGCGCTGACCTCGTGGACCAGCCGCTCGTACTCGGCCAGCTCGCGGATCAAGCCCAGCAACAGAGACTCATCACCGGGCCGCGCGGCACGCAGATCAACGCTCATCGGTTGGTTGTATTTGAACCGCGGATGAACGCGGATAAACGCAGATGAAGACCAAAAGAACGGCTTTTCAATGCGCCAGGGCCTGCTGAACGAGCACGGCACACCAAAATCCATTCGCTTTTTTTTTATCCGCGTTCATCTGCGTTCATCTGCGGTTAAAACCTTAGTCATCCAACACCTACAGCGCCTGCTCCAGCTCCGGCACGATCTGGAACAGGTCACCGACCAGGCCGATGTCGGCGATCTCGAAGATCGGCGCTTCGGCGTCCTTGTTGATCGCCACGATGGTGCCGGCGTCCTTGATGCCGGTCAGGTGCTGGATGGCGCCCGAGATGCCGATGGCAAAGTAAAGATCCGGCGCGA
>SKKM01000293.1 GCA_007121485.1 Wenzhouxiangella sp.
CGCACGCGCGTGACGGCGCCGAAGGTGTTGGTCCGCGGCCGCAAGTGAGCGACCGTGCGCAGAAACTCGAAGGAGTGGTGCTTGGGCTGGATCGGGTAGTGGTCGGGATCCTCGACCAGCCCCGGAATGCTCAGTTCGACCGCCTGGATTTCCACGCTCTGGCCGCGCCCCTTGGATTCGACCACGGTGCCTTGGCAGCGAACCGACGCCCCACTGGTCAGCCGGAGGATGCCTTCGTCGTAGTTCGGCAGATTCTTGTCGGCCACGATCTGCAGGTTGGCAAAGCACGATCCATCGTTGATGTGGATGAAGGAGAAACCGGCTTTCGAGTCGCGCCGGGTTCGCACCCAACCCTGAACGATGATTTCCGTGCCGGCGGCAATCTCGCCGCCGAGCACTTGGCGCACACTGGCAGTCTTCATGATGATCCGGGTCGATCCTTTGAGTCGGTTGAATGAAACGGGTCAATCCCCAATAATACTGGAGATGGCGTTCTTCAAAGGATTCGATCAATGAGCGAAGGCAGCATTTCCCTGACCGAGGCCGCGGCCATCCGGGTCCGCGAGTTCATGGACCGCGAGGGCGGAATCGGCCTGCGCGTGGATGTGCGGCGCACCGGGTGTTCGGGCTGGGCCTACGATGTGGGCATCGCCCAGGGCGCCGGCGAGGGCGACCACGTCTTCGAGGACCAGGGCCTGAAGGTGGTGGTATCCGACAAGGCGCTGCCCATGGTCAGCGGGACCACCGTCGACTTTGTCCACGAGGGCCTCGTGCGCGAGTTTCGCTTCCGCAACCCGAACGTGACCGGCGAGTGCGGTTGCGGCGAGAGTTTCACCGTCGGCGGTTCCGGCTGACGGCCTTGCCGGGCCGGCCTGAGCCGGTCCGCGCCCCGCTTGCGGGTTGCCCGGGTTTCCCGCTATAATTCCGCTCTTGCCTGCCGTCGCCTGACGGTCGGCAGCCTTGCTCCACGGCGCGATCCGTTGCGGACGCAGTCGGGGGCTTTTGGCCGCGTTTCGGTGATCGAAACACCGGATGGGCGGTGAAAATCCACAAGGAGACTTGAGTGAGACACTACGAGATCGTTCTGCTGGTCCATCCCGACCAGAGCGAGCAGGTGCCCGGAATGCTGGAGCGTTACCGGACCCTGGTCGAGACCAATGGCGGGCAGGTGCACCGCAGCGAGGACTGGGGCCGACTGCAGTTGGCCTACACCATCGCCAAGCTGCACAAGGCGCACTACATCATGCTCAACATCGAGTGTGACGCCGCCACGCTGGAAGAGCTGGAAGGCATCTTCCGCTTCAACGACGCCATTCTGCGTTACCTGGCCGTGCGCAAGGACGAGGCCGAAACCGAGCCGTCCATCATGCTCAAGCGCAAGGAAAACAAGGACGAGCGCGAGCAGCGCCGCCGGGCCCGCGATGAGGACGACGGCGATGATGATGACAGCGACGACGATGACGAGTCGTCCGACGACGACAACAACGAGGTGGAGAAATAGCCATGGCCCGGTTCATGAGAAGACGCAAGTACTGCCGTTTCACCGCCGAGGGAATCGAGCAGGTCGACTACAAGGATGTCGAACTGCTGAAGGACTTCATCACGGAGACCGGCAAGGTCGTGCCCAGCCGCATCACCGGCACCAAGGCCAAGTATCAGCGCCAGCTCGCCACGGCGATCAAGCGCGCGCGCTACCTGGCCCTGCTGCCTTACTCAGACAACCATTAAGGGGCGGATGAAACGATGAAACTCATCTTGCTGGAAAACATCTACAACCTCGGCGATCTTGGCGACACCGTCAACGTCCGCCCGGGCTATGGCCGTAATTTTCTCCTGCCGCGCGGCAAGGCCATCCCCGCGACTCCGGAAAACCTCGAGAAGTTCGAGGCGCGGCGGGAAGAGCTGCTGCGCCATGCCAACGAGAAACTGGCCGCTGCGCAAGCCCGCAAGGAGGCCATCGACGGCGTCGATACGGTGCTGTTCATGGTAGCCGTCAGCCCCGAGGGTCGACTCTACGGCTCGATCAATCCCAACGAGATCGCCTCGAAGTTGACCGAAATGGGCTTCGCCGTGGAGAAATCGGAAGTCGATATGCCGGAAGGCCCGATCCGCGAGCCCGGCGAGTACACGGTCGGCCTGATCCTGCACGCCGACGTGCAGACCGAGGTCAAGGTCACCGTGGTCAGCGAGGAAGGCTGACGCGGCCTGCCCGCCACGCCTTTCTTGCCTCTCCGGTTCGTCAGGGCAGCGCCTCCAGGGTGCTGCCCTGTTCGTTTCCGGCCCCGCCGCCTGATGCCTGCATGACGGCCGCGGCACGAAGGCCTATACTGGCGGTTTCCATACCTGCAACAGCGATCAGGATCACCCGACAAGATGGTGGCTGAACCCCGCTTTTCGCCCCTGAGCAACGTCAAGGCCCCGCCGCACTCGAACGAGGCGGAGCAGTCGCTGCTGGGCGCGCTGATGCTGTCGGCCAACGCCTGGGACAAGATCGCCGACCAGGTCGACGAGAACGACTTTTACCGCGAAAACCACCGCCTGATCTTCCGCGCCATGGCCGATCTGTTCCAGAACGGCCAGCCGGTCGACGCGGTGACCGTGACCGAGTGGTTCCAGCGTCACGGCAAGCTCGACCGCGTCGACGCCGGCGCCTACATCACCATGCTGGCCAACGAAACGCCCGGGCCGGCCAACATCCTCGGCTACGCGCGCATCGTGCGCGAGAAATCCATCCTGCGCCAGCTGATCGACATCGGCAGCGGCATCGCCGAGGACGCGCTCGGCAGTGCCGGTCGCGACAGCAAGGAGCTGCTGGAAGAAGCCGAGCAGAAGATCTACGCGATTGCCGACCGCGGCGCCCAGCGCTCGTCGGGCTACGTCAGCGTGCAGACGGTCATGGCCCAGGCCATGGACATCCTCAACGAACTGCAGGAAAACGAGGGCGAACTGACCGGCGTGCCCACCGGCTTCAGCGAACTCGACGCGCGCACCGCCGGCCTGCAGCCCACCGACCTGATCATCATCGCGGCGCGTCCGTCCATGGGCAAGACCACGCTGGCGATGAACATCGCCGAGCGCGCCTCGATCCGCTACAAGGTCCCGGTGGCGGTGTTTTCCATGGAAATGTCCGACACCCAGCTGGTCATGCGCCTGTTTTCCTCGCTGGGCCAGATCGGCCAGGACAAGCTGCGCACCGGGCGGCTGGACAACCACGACTGGGTCAACCTGCGTTCGGCCATGACCATGCTCAAGGGCGCGCAGATGTTCATCGACCAGACGCCGTCGCTGTCGCCGATCGATCTGCGCGCGCGGGCGCGCCGCATGAAGCGCGAGCACGATATCGGCCTGATCGTGATCGATTACCTGCAGCTGATGAAGGTCTCCGGGTTTTCGGAGAACAGAACCAACGAAATCAGTGAGATATCAAGAAGTCTTAAGGCGCTTGCTAAAGAGCTGAGGGTGCCTGTCGTCGCCTTGTCGCAGCTCAACCGCGCGCTCGAGCAGCGCCCGGACAAGCGGCCCAAGATGGCCGACCTGCGCGAGTCGGGCGCCATCGAGCAGGACGCCGACCTGATCCTGTTCATCTACCGCGACGAGGTCTACAACGAGGACTCGCCGGACAAGGGCAAGGCCGAGATCATCATCGGCAAGCACCGCAACGGTGCGACCGGCAGCTTCCCCCTGAGCTTCCAGGGCGAGTTCCTGCGTTTCCGCGATTTCACCTACGACCACTACGGTCAGGACAGCTGATGGGCGTCCTGACGGCGGCCTGAGCGTGGCCCGCAATACCATCGCCCGCATCGACGCCGACGCCGTGGCCCACAACCTGGCGCGCGTGCGCGAATGGGCGCCGAACAGCCGGGTCATGGCGGTGGTCAAGGCCGATGCCTACGGTCACCGGATCGACCTGTGCCTGCCGGCGCTGGCAAAGGCCGA
>SKKM01000095.1 GCA_007121485.1 Wenzhouxiangella sp.
ATACCCAGAAGGCAAGACTGTAGTCCCCGACCACGAAATAGACTTCCTGCAGTCGACCTCGCGGACAGGTGGTGAGGTAGGTCACTTCATCCACGCTGCGCCGCAGCGTTGCCGCAAGATAAGGCCCCATGATGCCTCCGGCGCCGTAGGCGGTGAAGATCAGGCCGTAATTGGCGCCCATGTTTTTGGTGCCGAACAGATCGGCCGTAACGACCGCATAGACAGACAGGAAGCCGCCGAAGCACAGTGCGACCAGGCCGATGCCCAGAAGGTAGAGCGGGAACAAGCGCAGGAAGTCCAGCGCCAGCAGGGCCGCGGCGCAAATGCTGAACATGATGAGCAGGGTCACGCGGCGATCGAGCATGTCCGAGACCTTGCCCCACAGCACCCGCCCGGTTGCGTTGAACAGGGCGAGCACGGAAACCGCGGTGGCGCCCATCGCGGTGACTGACAAGAAGTTCGAGTGCGAAATGGGCCCGTTCATTTCGCCGAACGAGAAAGACTGCCAGATCGGCGAGGCGCGCATGGTGATCAGAAGGCCTGCCGTGCAGCCGGCGAAAAACGTCAGCCACACGATCCAGAAGGCCCGGGTCCGGATCATTTCCGATGGCGTGAAGTCGACCTTGACCGGGCTGGCGGTGGCCGGTTTCGGCGGCGGATTCCAGCCCTCGGGCTTATACCCTGGGGGCGGGTTGCGCATCAGCTGGGCGCCGGATACCACCGTCACGAGGAAGAGGATTCCCAACACCATCAGCGTATTGAAAACGCCGACCTGCGGCAGCGAGAAAAGCGGGACGCCAAAGATCGCATAGGCATCACCACAGATCAGGCCACGCGCCAGTGGTGCGAGCAAGAATGCACCGGCGCCAAAACCTGCCACGGCCAGTCCCGTGACCAGCCCACGCTTGTCGGGAAACCACTTGATGCAGGTGGCGATGGGGCAGACGTAGGCAATGCCGATGCCGAATCCGCCCAGCACCGAGTAGGTCATGATCAGCCAGGCCAGTGCCAGCCCGTGGTCGAACAGATGGGCAAAGCTGGCCAGGACCAGGCCGCAGCTCAGAATGATGCCGCCTGCGGTGGCCACCAGCCGCGGCCCCAGTCGGTCCTGGATGCGTCCGCCCAGAATCACGCCCAGCGCGAAACAGGCCAGAACGATCTGGGCGGGATAGGTGACCTGGACCTGGGTCCAGGTATCGAAGTATTCCAACAGCGGCTGCTGGAAGATGCTCCAGATGTAAACCGCGCCCAGACTGACCTGAATGACGAGGGCGCCTGCAACCACCCACCACCGGTTCATGATCCTCTGTTGTGCCATTCTTTGCGGGGCCTTTTTTGAGGGGATTCTGTCGGCCTTAAAGCCACAGGATCATGCTAGGTTTGGCGCCCCAGGGAAAGATTGAGCAAGGTCAATTTTGCGGCGCACAATGCCTCTCTGAAGCGGTGGGCCTGACCGAGGTGTTGCTTTTTCTGCTGGAAGATGATGCGCAAAATCAAGGCGCCAGGTGCGAGCGCGCCTGGTGCATGAACAAACTACCGTGTGCGATGCCCTGGCCGGCATGCGGACCATTCCGCTGCCTGCGGGCGCATTGTCCCGGTCAGCGGCGAGCGGGACGGTGGCAGGGTCGTGCCGGGCGAGTATCAGCCCTGCGGGCTGGCCGAATCACGCGGCGGAAAACGCTGGTACCAAAGCACGTAAGCCCAGCACGCTGCGCAGAACTTGAACGCCCATTCGAGGAAGGAGAACACGATCAGTGCGATGGTTGGGACCATCCACAGATTGCTGCCGGCCAGGTACAGAGCCAGCCCGACGCCGCTGGCGAGCAGCAGGATCTTGTTGGCGAACATCTTGGCGCCCGCATTTTCCATCGGACCCTGCCAATCCTGGGCCACGAAGATCTTCTTCCACATCAGGTGAGAGGGACAGCGGTGGTGGCCGACGAAGCCGCGCACCAGGCCCTGGGCGACCAGCAAGGCCAGCACCCACGGGGTCACCAGCAGGGCAATCCAGCAGATCACGAAGGTGAGGAAGGCTTCGAAGCGGATCACGTTGGCCGAAACCTGGGGAACGTCGAATCGCAGCATGGGGTGCTCCTGAATTAGGGCCAATTAAACAAGAAGACTCTAATATACCATGTCCGGGCG
Organism: Wenzhouxiangella sp.; assembly: GCA_007121485.1. Classification (GTDB taxonomy): domain Bacteria; phylum Pseudomonadota; class Gammaproteobacteria; order Xanthomonadales; family Wenzhouxiangellaceae; genus Wenzhouxiangella. The sequence continues at coordinate 2,146 of SKKM01000095.1, forward strand.
AATTGGCAAGTGTTTCGGTTCGAATCTGGCTGACTGAAGGTCCAGTCTGGAGGGTCTCTTCGTGGAACGGTCACTCTTCAGACACGATCAGCCCGCAGTTCCTCGATCCGCTGATCCTTGGCCGCCCACAAACTGTCCACCCAGCCGTGCATGAAGCGGCGGAATGCCGGATCGTTCTGGTAGTCGCCCTGCCACAGTTCCGGTTCGATCTCGCGGGTCTGGATATCGACGATCACGCGCGGCACCTGGCCGCTGATCAACTCCCAGAAACCCGGTATGCCGTTGCCGGGGTAGACGATGGTGACGTCCAGCAGGGCGTCCAGTTCCTCGCCCAGTGCGGCCAGGATGAAGGCCACGCCGCCGGCCTTGGGACGCAGCAGGTGACGGAAGGGCGAGCCCTGGCGCGCGTGCTTTTCCGGCCTGAAACGCGTGCCTTCCAGGTAGTTGACGACCGTCACCGGCAGATCGCGGAATTTCTCGCAGGCCCGGCGGGTGATTTCCAGGTCCTTGCCCTTCATCTCCGGGTGCTTTTCCAGGTAGGCCTTGCTGTAGCGCTTCATGAACGGGTAGTCCAGCGCCCAGAACGCCAGGCCCAGGAACGGCACCCAGATCAGTTCCTGCTTGAGGAAAAACTTGAAGTAGGGCGCCCTGTTGTTCAGCGCCTGGACCAGCGCCGGGATATCGACCCAGCTCTGGTGGTTGCTGATGACGAGATAGGAGGTATCGCGCCGCAGCCCTTCGTTGCCGCGGATGTCCCATTGCGTCGGCAGCAGCAGGGCGAAGATGGCCTTGTTGATCTCGGCCCAGGTCTCGGCGACCCACATCACGGCCTTCGAGCACTGCGCCTTGACCGACTTGCCCGGCAAGACCAGCTTGAGCAGCGCGATCAGCAACATCGGCCCGATCAACACCAGGGTGTTGATCAGCATCAGTGTGATCAGGCTGAGCGCGGTGGCGATTTTCCTCATCGGGATTGCTGTCGCGGCTGACAGTGACTGCCTGATGATAGAGCCTTTGTGGCTTTTGGTTGGCGCCGGTGTGACGCGCCCGGCGCGTCTGCTCAGACGACCGGGCGCGTCCGGGCGAAGAGTTCCTGCTGCTCGCAGGCCTCCAGCAGCTCGCGCAGGGCCGGATGGGCCCCAAGCGCGAGACGTTCCCGGAACAAGGCCCAGCCGAGGAAGCAGCCCAGTCGCAGCAGTGCGTCCGACTGCAGCGGCCGGGTCCGCTCCGGGTGGTGCCGGGTGCGTGCGTCCAGTTCGGTCAGCGTCGAGCCGATGCGGTCGACCTGGCGCTGCAGGTAGGCGCAGGCATCGGGTTTGATGCCGTCGCGTTCGAGCAGAAACAGGTTGACCGTGGTGTCCAGGGCGGTGCTGGCCAGCAGGAAGAAGTCGAAATCCTGGATGTCCGGCAGAAAATCCTGTCCCTGCTGCTCGCGGATGTGGCGCAGGATGCTGGCCGAATCGGTCAGCCGCAGGTCGCCGTCTTCCAGGAAAGGCACGCGCTGGGTCGGCGACAGACGCGCGCTGGCCGCGTAATCGGTGGCGACCAGTTCGTGCTCGACGCCGGCCTGAAGCAGGGCGATGCGACAGTGGCGGACATAGGGCGAGGTCAGGCTGCCGAACAGTCGCATCGTCATCGGCCCAGGGTCAGGACGACAGCTTGCGCAGGGTGCGCAGCGCGGCGTCCTCGAGATCCTTCAGCGCCGTGCGCGTGGTTTTCTGGAACTCCAGGATGGCCCGACGCTGCGCCTCCATTTCCTTGCAGGCGTATTCCTGCGCGGCCTCACGCA
>SKKM01000127.1 GCA_007121485.1 Wenzhouxiangella sp.
CGTCGGCGGAGCGCGCCACGCCCTGGGTCGGCGGCTGAAACCAGCGGATTCGCCGGGCTTGCTCAAGCCAGAAGCTGTCGGGATCGGCCGAGGCGCGCTGATAGGCGTCTCGCCAGGGAGAGCTTGCAGATAGGCCGGTGTCTCGATCCTGCATGGGCCCGTTTGTGCTTGATAAAGTCAGTCAGGAGTGTGCATGGACGCAGCCTCAATTGCCAGTAGACCTTCGGCTAGCCGGCAGAGCGCTGGGGCGTGGTCGCGGTCATCCTGATGCAGTTGACCACGTTTCTTCGCGGCTTCATGGGGACTCACTTGCAGGCCAATCGCACCCTGCGCGAACTCAAGCGCCTGGAACTGCGAGTGGTTCAGCTCAAATCGGGCGACGCTTGAATCCGGGTTGTCGCCTCGAGGGACGGAGTCTTGTCCGTTCTGGCCTGTTTGCTGCTAGGCTCTGAACGACATCCTGCTCGATGTTGACGACACCAATGCCCGCATGAGCCGATCCATTCTGCTGGCGGAAGCCCGCATTCCCGATACCCGCAAATCGCTGCTGCTCTACGAGCACAAGGACAAGTTCTCTATCGTCATCCCCGGCCGCGGCGAGTTGATGAACAGTCGCGTCCACGGCTCGGAGCAGGCCCTGGCCGACCTTGCTGTCGAGCGATTGGCCAACCGGGACGCCCCACGAATCCTGGTCGGCGGACTGGGCATCGGTTTTACCCAGGCCGCCGCGCTGGCCGCCACCGGCCCCAAGGCTGAAATCGTCGTCGCCGAACTGGTGCCCGAGGTGGTCGACTGGCACCGGCAATGGATCGGCGGCCCCGCCGGCCATCCGCTCGATGACCCGCGCAGCACCGTCTACATCGGCGATGTCGCCCGACTCATGCGCGAACAACCCCGAGGTTTCGACGCCATTCTGCTGGACGTCGACAACGGCCCCCAGGCTGTCATTCGACGCGAAAACGACTGGCTGTATGGACTCGAAGGCCTGGCCGTGGCCCGCGCTGCCTTGCGTCCCGGCGGCGTGCTGGCCGTGTGGTCGGCCGGGCCGGATGCCCAGTTCGATCGTCGCCTGAAGCGCGCCGGGTTCAAGACCGAACTCAGGATCGTGCGTCCCCATCGTGCCGGCAAGGGGGCTCGGCACTACATTTGGCTGGCCTCGAAGCCGAAAGCCTGAGCGGCTTCCGAAACCGTCGCCACGGGATGCCACCGGGCGCATTGGCCTCATCACTGCGGCAATCAGTTGTGTGTCCTGGTTTCATGGCGGGTCTTATGGCTCGTGTCCGTTTCCCGGGGTAAGCAGTCGTTCTTTCCCTGACGAGTGCGGAAAGCCCATGAATGACGGAGGAGCCGATGCAAAATTTGCTGCCAGCATGGAGCCTGATCCTGGTCGTGGCTGCCCAGGCCGGTCTGCCCCTGGAGCGTGCGCCGATCAATGGCGATTTCCTGACCTACCAGCAGCGTGGTGAAGGCGAAGCCATACTGACCATCCACGGTGCGCTGGTGGCCGATGCGTTCCTGCCGATCCTGGACCAGCCTGCGCTGGAAGGCTACCGCGTGATTCAATACCGCCGCAGTGGGTACTCGAACAGCGCGGCGCTGGATCTGGCTCCGGAGGAGTTTCTCGATCGGGCCGCGTCAGACGCCATCGCGTTGATGGACTACCTCGGCATTGACCGAGCACATCTTGTCGGACACTCGAGTGGCGCGGTGATCGCCATGAAGGTCGCGCTTCGTGAGCCGGATCGAGTCCAGTCGCTGGTGTTGCTTGAGCCGCCGATCTCGACAGGTCCCGCAGCCGAGACCTTGTTTGCGCATATCGGCAGGGCAGGTTCCTATCACGAGGCCGGTGATTCCGCCGCGGCGGTTGACGCCTTTCTGTCTCGCTTGATTCGACCCGAGTGGCAGGCGCTGATGGGCGATCAAGTGCCCGGCGCAGTGGATCAGGCGACCGAAGATGCCGGCACCTTTTTCGAACTGGAGGTGCCGGGTTTGAGCGAGTTCATCTGGGATGAGAAGCGTGCGGCTCGGCTATCGATGCCGGCCCTATACGTGCTGGGCAGCGAATCATCGTCCATCGCCGGCGCGGACGGGTTCTTCGAGCAAGGCAAGACGTTGCTGGTAAGCCAGCTTCCGAATGCCGAATCGATCACCCTGGACGGGATGGATCACAGCATGCAGATCGGATTTCCGGAGCAACTGGCCCCAATCGTTGCCGAGTTCGCGGGGCGTCATCCGATCGAGCACTGAGTTCCGGTCCGTACTTGCGGTGGTGCGGCAGGGCCGCTCATGATTGGTGCCCGGGCGCATGCTTGGCCCTTCCATGTCGAGCTGAGCCCTGGTTGAACGACCGAAGGGTTGCGATCCTGAAATGATGGAGATCCACCATGGCGAATACCGTAAAGATTCATCGTGTCTTCAGCGCGCCTCCGGAGCGGCTTTACCGCGCATTCCTTGAACCGGCGGCCATTGCCAAATGGAATGCGCCACACGGATTCGTTGTGCATATCGATCATATGGATGCCAGGGAAGGTGGAAGCTACAAAATGTCCTTCATCAATTTTGGCACCGGCACTGCTCACTCTTTTGGCGGAACCTATCTGGAGCTGGTTCCAAACGAACGGATCGTGTCCACCGACAGGTTCGACGACCCGAACCTGCCCGGCGAGATGACGATGACTTACACCTTCCATGGAGTTTCCTGCGGCACCGAACTGCACATCACTCAGGAAGGCCTGCCCGAGGTCATTTCTCCGGAAGCCTGTCATGTGGGATGGCAGCAGTCGCTGGACCTGCTCGCCCTGCTGGTGGAGCCCGATATCCCTGACGCTGATTGATCATCGTGCCGTAGAGCAGAGGTTCACCCTACCGACACCAAGCGCTCACCCCTTCGTGCCGCCGTTAAGCGGATGACGCGGCGTGATGCCCAGAGCGCCGAGATCCGGGTGGCCGGCCGCGGCGATCTTGTCCGTGCGCATCAATCGCACCTGGTCACGGCACAAGGGCGCGCCGGGCAACAGGCCGGCCACGCTGGCCAGGAGCATGGCGAGCGGGTCAGGCAGTGGCAGCAAGCGACAACTTGCGCCGGCAAGCCGGCGCAATTCGGCGAGCAGATCGACCAGTTGCCAGACTTCCGGCCCGGCCGCCTGGATCATGCCGGCGGGCGGCGGACGCCCATCGAGTAGCCGGCACAATGCTTCGGCCACGTCGTCGACATGCACCGGCTGAACCCTCGTGCGGGGACCGATCACCGGCAGCAGCGGAAGGCGGCGCATCAATCCCGTCATCTCGGTCGAGAAATGGTCCGACGGCCCCAGAATCAGACTGGGGCGCAGGACCACCGCGCCCGGAAATGCCCGGGTGACGGCCTGTTCGCCTTCGGCCTTGGTCTGGTCGGACCAGGCCGGCGCATCGGTCGCCACGCCGAGCGCGGACAGATAGATAAAGCGCGATAGTCCAAGCTCACGCGCGAGACCGGCGCAGTTGCTCGGGGCCTCGGCATGGATTTCTTCGAAGGCGCGTCGGCGTCGAGCCTGCACGAGACCCGGCAGGAAGACCGCCGCGTCGCAGCCGGTCAGCGCCCGGCGCATCGCCTCAGGGTTGCGTACGTCGGCCTGTAGCAGGGTCACTCTGCCGGCAAGTTGGCCGGCCGATCCGGCATGGCGCGCCACCAGCCGCACATCGGCTTCGGTCCCGGCCAGGCGCTCAACCAGCGCACGCCCGACGAAGCCGGTACCGCCCAGAAGCGCGATGACCTGTCGCCTCATGGACGGCTGCCGGAACGTGGATCTCGGGCAGAACCGGCCCGCCTTCCGGGCGGAATCCACCACCAGCTGGCCACGACCAGCACGCCGAATGCCGTGTAGAGGGCAATGAAGACCCACCACGGCAG
>SKKM01000076.1 GCA_007121485.1 Wenzhouxiangella sp.
GACAACCGCGATGGGCCTCATGTTTTTGCGCCCCATTCAAAATCATTCAGGAACCAGCCATGTTCAACAAACGCGACACCAGCCCCGCAGAGGCGGATCGTTCGACTTCCGATGCCCCCGTGCGCTCCACTCCGGAACCCGCTTCTTCCGCTCCGACACCCAGCGCCAAGGGTTCGGGTGCCGTCATCGGCGCCTCCATTCATATCGACGGCACCCTGAAAGGTGACGAGGACCTGCTCATCCAGGGCAAGGTCAAGGGGACCGTGGAGCTGAAAAACAACAGCGTGACCATCGGTGAATCGGGCCACGTCAACGCCGACATCTATGCCCAGACCATCGCGGTCGAAGGCCGCCTCGACGGCAAGCTGATCGCCTCAGAGCGGGTCGTGATCCGCAAGAAGGCTCAGATCAAGGGCACCATCGTGGCGCCCCGCGTGACCCTTGAAGACGGCGCCCGTTTCAACGGCTCGATCGACATGGATCCCGAAACCGAAGCGCTGAAGGCGGCCTTCTCGTCCGGCAGCAAGGCCTCGGGCAAGCCGAGCGAAAGGCCTGCCGAACCCGTTCCCGCGCGGGCGGCTTCAGAGAAGAGCAGCGATCAGCAGCCGGCCAAGAGCCTGCTCTGAGCCCGCCTCGACCGACTGAGCGGTCACCATGCTGACGGCAGCAGAGTCGCCGGTCCGGCGGGGGCTGCACGCGCCCCTGTTCGAGCAACTCGTCCGCGGCCTCGACGAGGACCGCCGGCACGTGGTGCTGGACTGTGGCGCGGTGCGCGCGGGCACCATCGCGCTGCTGTCGCGCTTCCGCTGCCGCCTGGACATTCTCGATCTGGCCGCGGCGCTGCCGGCGCTGCAGGCCGCGGCCGAGCCGGAGGAACGGCGGGCCTGTCTCGCCGGGCGTCTGTCCCGGGCCGAGCGCGAGCCGGCCGACCTGGTCCTGTGCTGGAACCTCCTGAACTACCTGCAACCAGGCGACATCAGTGCGCTGGTCGAACTGCTGGCGCCGCGCCTGGCCGCGGGCGCGCGGCTGCACGCGTTGATCGAGTATTCCTCGCCGGTCATGCCGGCCACGCCGGGGCACTGGGTACCCGATGAAACGGGCCGGCTGTTCGCCGACCAGGCCGATGTGGAACAGATTCCGGCGCCGCGCTATTCGCCCAAGGCCCTGGAGCGCCTGATGCCGCAGCTGCGGCCGGAGCGCAGCATGCTGCTCGGCAACGGCCTGCAGGAGCACCTGTTCCGGCTGCGCGCCTGAGCTCGGCGCTGCCGCGGGCGGGGTGTGGTCTAGAATCCGGGTTGGATCAGATCGCGGGAGTCCATCCGGTGAAATACTGCCTGAGCGTCCTGTGCCTGGCCGTGTGCCTGGCATTCGCCTTGCCCCTCGACGCCTCGGTCGAGGACAGTGCCGAAGCCCGTCTGGATGCCCTCATCGAGCGCTATCTCGACGACTACTGGCAGCGCCACCCGGACCGCGCCACCCGCGCCGGCCTGTCCGACTGGAACGACCGGCTACCGGACCTGCGGGCCGAGGCGCTGGCGGCCGAGGCCGAAGCGCTCAGGGTCTTTCTGATGGAGCTGGCCGGCATCGATCCCGAGCGGCTGGGTTCGATCGATCACCGGGTCGATCACGACCTGATGGCGCGGCACCTGCGCATCCGCCTGGCCGAGATCGAAACCCTGCCGCGCTGGCGCCGGGAGCCGCGCCTGTACCTGCCGTTTCACGCCTTCAACGATCTCATACTCGACGAGTTCGCGCCGCTCGAGCAGCGCATTGACTGGCTGCAGGCCCGCCTTGATCAGCTGCCCACACTGCTGCAGGCGGGCCAGGCCAACCTCGACCGCGCGCCGCGGCGCTTCGTCGAAGACGCCATCCGCTCGACCGAGAGCCAGCTGCCGTTTTTCCGCGAGACCGTGCCGGCGTTCGCGGCCCGCGTGCCCGAACGCACCGAGTCCGTGCAGGCCGCGGCCGCGGCAGCGGCGGACGCCGTCGAGGACTACCTGGTCTTCCTGCGCGCCGACCTCCTGCCCCGGGCCGATGGCGAGGTCGCGGTCGGCCGCGAGGTCTACGACTTCTATCTGCAGGTTCTGCACGGCCTGGAACTGGACGCCGATGGCCTGATCGAACTCGGCCAGCGCTACTACGACGAGATCGAGGCCCGGCTGGCCGCCCAGGCCGAGCGCATCGCGCCGGGCCGGCACTGGGCCGACGTCACCGAGGACATCCGCGACGATCACCCGACCCGCGAGGACCTGCTCGACGCCTACTGCCGCGACATCCAGCGCTCCCGCGCGCATGTCGTCGAGCGCGATCTGGCCACCGTGCCGCCCAACGAGGAAGTGCGCTGCATTCACTCCGATCCCAGCCAGCGCGCCTTCTCGCCGTTCGGCACGTTTCGCACGCCGGCGCCCTTTTCCGAGTCCAAGATCGGCTATCTCATCCTGCATCCGGTGCCGGAGGGCTTGTCGGCGGAAGAGGAAACCCGGCGTTTGCGCGCGCACGACTTCAGCTGGATCGAGGTGATCGCCCCGCACGAGGCCTATCCCGGTCACCACCTGCAGGCCATCCTGGCCCAGGAAAATCCGCGTCCCCTGCGCCGGGTCTATTCCACGCCGGTGTTCACCGAGGGCTGGGGCCTGTATACCGAGGAACTCATGCACGAGACCGGTTTTTTCCGCACGCCGGAAGAGACCCGGCTGACCCAGCTCCGACTGCAGTTGTGGCGGGCCGCCCGTGTGCTGCTCGACGCCCGCCTGCATACCGGCCAGATCAGCGTCGAGGAGGCGCGCGATTTTCTCGCCGAGCACATCCGCATGGAATACGGGGCGACCGCCGGCGAGGTCAACATCTACGTCTACCGGCCCAGCTACGCCATCGGCTACGTGGTCGGCTTCTACGAAATGATGGCCTTGCGCGAGCAGGCGCGCGCCGCGCGCGGCGAGGATTTCGAGCTCAAGGCCTTCCACGACGAGGTCCTGAGCCTGGGCTCCATGCCGTTTCCGCTGGTTCGCGAGCTGATGGCGCTGCCGCCGGAACCCTGATCGTCGCTCCGGCCTTCCCAGCCGGACCTGCCTGGGCTACATTGCAGTGGCGGCCACGCGGAGTGGTCGTCCCGCCGCGGCGCGGGCCACGTTTGTGAGGGACATTCAATGAGCATGATCCAGGAGTTTCGCGAGTTCGCGGTCAAGGGCAACATGGTCGACATGGCCGTGGGCATCATCATCGGCGGCGCTTTCGGCCAGATCATCACCAGCCTGGTCAACGACGTCATCATGCCGCCGCTGGGCCTGCTGATCGGCGGCGTGGACTTCGCCGACCTGGCAGTCACCCTGAAAGCCGCCGGGGACGGCGCCGATGCCGTGCTGCTGCGCTACGGGGCCTTCATCAACACGGCGATCAACTTCCTGATCATCGCCTTTGCGATCTTCATGGTCATCAAGGCAATGAACAGGCTCAAGCGCAAGGAAGAAGCCGCGCCCGCCGAACCGCCGGTGCCGCCGCGCGAGCAGGTGCTGCTTGAAGAGATTCGCGATCTGCTGAAGAAACCGGGCTGACCGGCCAGCGCGCCAATCGGCTTCAGCGCCGACAGGCCCGCGCATAGACCTCCAGGTAGGCGCGGGCCGACTTTTCCCAGCCGAAATTCTGGCGCATGGCCGTGAATTGCAGCCGGCGCCAGCTGTCCGGCTGGCGGTACAGCGCCACCGCGCGATCGATTCCGCCCAGCATGCCGGACCAGCTCGGGTCGTCGAAGTAGAAGCCGGTGGCCTCGCCGGCCGCCAGGCTGTCGGCCGATACATCGACGACCGTATCGGCCAGCCCGCCAACCGGGCGGACCACCGGAATGGTGCCGAAACGCATCGCGTACATCTGGGTCAGACCGCAGGGCTCGAAGCGCGAGCCGTGAATCAGGATGTCGGCACCGGCATGGAGGCGGTGCGTGAGGGGTTCGGTGTAGTCAAACAGGGCCGCCACTCGACCGGGGTGCGCTGCGGCCAGGGCCTGGTAGGCCGCCTCCAGGCCCCGGTCCCCGTTGCCGAGCAGCACGAATTGACGATCCGGTTCCGAGGCCAGGTAGTGCGGCACCGTTTCCAGCAGCACGTCGGCCATCTTCTGCCAGGTCAGGCGACCGATGAAGGCCAGCAGGGGGGCATTCGGGTTGGCCTCCAGCGCCAGTTCCTGCTGCAGGCGCTGCTTGCAGATCGCCTTGCCCGACAAGGCCTCGGCACTGTAGGGCGCCGGGACCCAGGGGCTGCGCTCCGGGGTCCACAGCGACTCGTCGATGCCGTTGAGAATGCCGGTCAGTCGATCACGCCGGGCCTGTATCACGCCGTCCAGGCCAAAGCCGAACTCCGCGGTCTGGATTTCCTCGGCGTAGCGGGGGCTGACGGTGGTCAGCTGATCGGCGAACTCCAGCCCCGCCTTGAGGAAACTGGCCTGGCCGTAATACTCGACCCGGGGCCACTGCTCCGGGCTCAAAGCCACCCCCAGCCCAGCCCACTGCTCCAGCGGGCATTGCCCCTGGAAGGCCATGTTGTGGATGGTGAAAACGGTGGCCGGCCGGTCCGTCGGCACGTGGTTGAGCAGCAGCAGCGGGGTCAGGCCGGTATGCCAGTCGTTGCAGTGGACCAGGTCAAACGGCGCCTGGCCCAGCTCGCCCATGGCCAGGTGCTTGATCGCGTGGGACAAGGCGGCGAAACGCTGCGGATTGTCATGACGCTCATGGCCGTTGACATCCACGTACAAGCCCCCACCGTCGCGGTAAAGCGAGGGCAGATCAACCAGGTGCAGCGGCACCTGGCTGTCCGGGGTCCGGGTGCTGAGCAAAAGACCGCCCTCATGCCCGTTGATGACCGGCAAGGCGGTGGATGCATCGATGTGGCGAATTTGTTCCAGCGCCTGCGGGTAGGCCGGCATGACGAAGTGCACATCGACCTTGAGCGCCGCCAGAGCCGCACCGAGGGCGGCTACCGCATCGGCCAGGCCGCCGGTCTTCGCCATCGGGTAGATTTCGGTGGCAGCGATCAGGATGCGCGGATTGGGTGACATGATCGGCTCCTCCGGATACGCTTTATTGCGCAGTCTCGATGCTAAACTCGGGATCAAATGATCCGGCGTAAGCGTAGACCGGCCAGAGTGCCAACGCTGCCACATTCATCTGACGGTAGCGTGACGCTTTAGCCCTTGCTAATCATCGTACGCGAAGCAGGCAAAAAAGAAAATGCCGCCACCATCGATTCAAGCCGAGCAACCGGCCATGGCAAGCCCGGTGCAGGCTGTACCAAGGAAAATCTGACGCCCTCCCATGTTTGAAGACACTTACCGAATACCAGCCGGCGAGCGGCGCACCATTGGCCCGTTTCTCGGCAAGACCCGCGTTGCCTACTTCTCGATGGAGATCGCACTCCACCCGGACATGCACACCTATTCCGGGGGCTTGGGCGTGCTGGCGGGCGATACCGCCCGCTCGGCCGGAGACCTGGAGCTGCCGATGGTCTTCGTGACTCTGGTCAGCAGCCAGGGCTACCTGCGCCAGACGCTGGATGACAGTGGCTGGCAGGACAGTACACCGGATCCCTGGTCCCCGGAGCAGTTCGCTTCACCGCTGCGGGCGAAGATCGCCCTGCCGATCAACGGACGGGAAGTCTGGATTCAGCCCTGGCTGCACGTGCTGCGCAGCCCCATCGGACACGACCTCCCGGTCATTCTGCTCGACACCGATCTGCCAGAGAACGATCCCCGCGACCGCGAGATCACCCATCACCTCTATGGCGGCGGCAGCGAGTACCGTCTGCGCCAGGAGATCGTGCTTGGGATCGGCGGTCTGCGCCTGCTGTCCGCGCTGGGCTTTTCCCGGATCAATACCTACCACATGAACGAAGGACACGCCGCGCTGCTGGCGCTGGACTTGCTGCGCCGTTATCCCAGGCCGCCGGACCAGATCCGCGACCTGGATCTCAAGTACGATGTCGGTCCGGTGCGCGACATGTGCATTTTCACCACCCACACGCCGATCGAAGCCGGTCACGACGCGTTCAGCTACGACCTGGTCGAGGAACTTCTGCCCAACTACATCGAACCCGACCAGCTGCATCTGCTGTGCGGGCAGGACAAGCTCAACATGACCCGCCTGGCCCTCACGCTGTCGGGCTTCGTCAACGGAGTCGCCCAGCGCCATGCGCGCACGACCCGCGAGATGTTTCCCGGCTACCGGATTCGCGCCATCACCAACGGCGTTCATCTGCCGACCTGGGCGCATCCGGCCTTTGCCCGCCTGTACAACGAGCATTACCCGTCCTGGGGCCTGGAGCCCGAAGCCCTGACCCAGGCCGATCAACTGCCCGGCACGCTGATCTGGGACGCCCATGCCGAGGCCCGCGAAGACTTGATCCGCATGGTGGCGGAGCACTGCGGCGTGGAGCTGGATCCCACACGTCCGATCATCGGCTACGCCCGGCGCATGACGTCCTACAAGCGCCCCGAACTGCTGTTCACCGATCTTGAGCGCCTGCGAGCGATCAACCGGCGCTATCCGTTCCAGGTCGTTCTTGCCGGCAAGGCGCATCATCGGGACGATGAGGGCAAGCGCCATATCCAGAATATCTACGGACACATGCGCGAACTGGCCGACGAAATACCGGTGGCCTTCATTCCCAACTACGAGGCCGGCGTGGCCTCGAAGCTGGTGCCGGGCGTGGACGTGTGGCTGAACACGCCGGTGCCGCCGATGGAGGCTTCGGGCACCTCCGGCATGAAGGCGGCCCTGAATGGGGTGCTCAACCTGAGCGTGCTGGACGGCTGGTGGATCGAGGCCTGCCTGGACGGGGTGAACGGCTGGGCCATCGGCGAGGACAGCGGCAACGGCGCGGCCCGGGCCTGTGCCGAGGACTTGTACGCCAAGCTGGAGCAGGCCGTGCTGCCCCTGTTCCACACCGACCGTGACGCCTGGATCCGGATGATGAAGCAGGCCATCTGCAAGATCGCGCCGGTCTTCAACTCCCAGCGCATGATGCAGCGCTACGCGTCCGAAGCCTACATGCCGCTTACTCGCACGTGAGTCCGGAACCTGGAGCGGCCACGATTCCCGGTGCATCGGTGCCGGAAGCCTGGCTGCGCCCAGTCGGGGTCGATGCGCTGATCGCGGGTCATCATGGCGAGCCGTTCGCCCTGCTTGGCTGTCATCCCGCGCCGGACCCACAGTACCGGATCGTCCGTGCCCTGCTTCCAGGTGCGCAGTCGGTGTCCGTCGTCGCGGCGGTCTCTGAAGCGGAACTGAGGCTGGACGAAGTGAGTGCACCGGGCTTCTTTGCCGGCGCCATACCGGCTGGGCTGGCGAGTAGCGGCTACCGGCTCAAGGTGCTTTGGGCTGACGGCAGCGAACAGGCGCTCGATGACCCCTACACCCTGCCGCCGCGCCTGGGCGAGCTGGATCTGCACCTGCTGGCCGAGGGCCAGCATTTCCGCGCCTGGGAGGTGCTGGGCGCCCGGCCGGGCGATCACGCCGGCCTGAGCGGAACCGGGTTTGCGGTGTGGGCGCCGAACGCCCGGCGGGTCAGCGTGGTGGGCGATTTCAACGCCTGGGACGGGCGCAGGCACGTCATGCGCCTGCGCCCCGAATGCGGAATCTGGGAGATCTTCGTGCCGGGCGTGGCGCCCGGTGCGCTCTACAAGTACGAAATTCTCACCCATGACGGCCGGCTGTTGCTCAAGGCCGACCCCTACGGCCGCCAGGCTGAACTGTCGCCGGCCACGGCGTCCCGGGTGTGGGCCGACGGCGACTATGTCTGGTCCGACCAGGACTGGCTGGAGCGGCGTGAAGCCAGCCAGTCGCGCGAGCGGCCGATCGCCATCTACGAGCTGCATCCCGGATCCTGGCAGCGCCATGCCGACGGCTCGTGGCTGAACTACCGAGAGTTGGCCGACCGCCTGGTTCCCTATGTGCGCGAACTGGGGTTTACCCATATCGAGCTGCTGCCGATCAGCGAGCACCCGTTTTCCGGCTCCTGGGGTTACCAGCCCAGCGGCCTGTTCGCGCCCACGGCGCGTTTTGGCACGCCGGACGATTTCCGCTACCTGGTCGACCGCTGTCACCAGGCCGGCATCGGCGTGATCCTGGATTGGGTGCCCGGTCACTTTCCGGACGACGCGCACGGACTGGTGCGCTTCGACGGCAGCTGCCTGTACGAACACGAGGACGAGCGCCAGGGCCGGCACCGCGACTGGGACACGCTGATCTACAACTACGGCCGCAGGGAGGTGCGCAATTTCCTGATCGGCAACGCGCTGTACTGGCTGAAGCACTTTCACATCGACGGCTTGCGCATCGACGCGGTGGCCTCGATGCTGTACCTGGACTACAGCCGCCGCCCGGGCGAGTGGCTGCCGAACATCCATGGCGACAACCGCAATCTCGAGGCGGTGGAATTCCTGCGCCGCCTGAACCTGGCCGTTCACAACGAGTGCCCGGACGTACTGATGATCGCCGAGGAGTCGACTTCCTGGCCGCTGGTGTCGCGTCCTCCGGAGCATGGCGGACTGGGCTTTGGCTACAAGTGGAACATGGGCTGGATGAACGACAGCCTGCGCTACTTCAGCCGCGACCCGATCTACCGCAGCCACCATCACCGCGACCTGACCTTCGGCCTGCTGTACGCCTTCAGCGAGAACTTCGTCCTGCCCATCTCGCACGATGAAGTGGTGCACGGCAAGGGCTCGCTGCTGAACAAGATGCCCGGCGACCGCTGGCAGCAGCTGGCCAACGTGCGCCTGAGCCTGGCCTGGCAGTTCTGTCATCCGGGCAAGAAGCTCCTGTTCATGGGCTGCGAGTTCGCTCAATTCGCGGAATGGAACCACGACACGGAACTGGACTGGGACGCGCTGCGCGATCCTGCGCACGCCGGCGTCAAGCGCCTGGTGGCGGACCTGAACCGGTGCTACCGCGGGCTGCCGGCCCTGCACGAACTGGACTGCGAAGGCGGGGGCTTTGGCTGGCTGAGCTGCGATGACGCCGACCAGAACGTGGTCGTGTTCGTGCGCGGCGGCCGCGGGCCCGGGTTCGTGGTCGTTGCCTGCAATTTCTCGCCCATGGTGCACCACGGCTACCGGGTCGGCGTACCGCTGGCCGGCAGCTACCGCGAGCTGCTCAACACCGATGCGCACGAATACGGCGGCAGCGGGGTGGGCAACCTGGGGCAGGTCGCGACCGACCAGGAGCCCTGGCCCGGACATCCGCAGTCCCTGGCGCTGAACCTGCCGCCGCTGGCGGCGATCGTGCTGGCCTCGCCCGACCTGCCGTGGGCCGATGGCCATGTCTGAAGCGGGCTCGGTCCCGAGACTTGGCGCCGAAGTGCTCGAGCGCGGAGTGCGCTTTGCCCTGTTCTCCGAAGTGGCCGAGCGGGTGGAAGTCTGCCTGTTCGACGCGGTCAGCGGCCGCGAGACCGCCCGCCACAGCCTGCGCCAGCGCAGCGGCGACATCTGGCACGACACCTTGCCGGGCCTGAGCTCAGGCCAGCACTACGGCTATCGCGTCCACGGCCCCTACGAACCCGAGCTTGGCCTGCGCTGCAACCCCCACAAGCTGCTCATCGATCCCTATGCGCGCCGTCTGGACGGCGGTTTCGAGTGGCACGAGGCGGTATTCGGCTACGAGCGCGGCCACCGGCTTAAGACCAGCTCGTTCGACCGCCGGGACAGCGCGCCGCACGTGCCGCGCTGCGTGGTTGAAGCCGTATCGTCGCCCGCCGATACCCGGCCGCGCCGGGCCTGGCGCGATACGGTGATCTACGAGATGCATCTCAAGGGCCTGACCCGGGCCTGCCCCGATGTGCCGGAAAGACTGCGCGGCAGTCCGGCGGCGCTGCTGCAGCCGGCCGTGCTGGACCACATCCGGGGCCTGGGGGTGACCGCGGTCGAACTGCTGCCGGTGCAGTACGCCATCTCCGAAGAGCCGCTCATCCGGCGCGGCCTGTCCAACTACTGGGGCTACAACCCGCTGGCCTGGATGGCGCCGGATGGCCCGCGCCTGGGCCTGGAGCACGCCGGCGAGCTGGCCTGGCTGGTCGACGGGCTGCATCAGGCCGGTCTCGAGGTCTTGCTGGACGTGGTGTTCAACCACAGCGCCGAGGGCGACGAGACCGGGCCGACCCTGTCGCTGCGCGGCATCGACAACTCGAGCTATTACCTGCTCGACCCCGAGCAGCCGGCCCGCTATCTCAACTACTCCGGCTGCGGCAACGCCCTGCGCAGCGGTCACCCGGCCGTGGCCCGGCTGGTCGTCGACAGCCTGCGCTTCTGGGCCGAGGCCACCGGCGTCGACGGCTTCCGCTTCGATCTGGCCGCCAGCCTGCTGCGCGATCGCTCGGGCCGGCCGGACGGCGACTACCTGATGGGCGCGATCATGAACGACCCCTTGCTGTCGACGCTCAAGCTGGTCGCCGAGCCCTGGGACCTGGGCCCGGGCGGTCACCGCGTGGGTGATTTCCCGGCCGGCTGGAGCGAGTGGAACGACCGCTTCCGGCGCACGATCCGGCGCTTCTGGTCGGCCGCACCCGGGCAGGTCGGCGATCTCGCCACCCGCATTGCCGGCTCGGCCGATCTTTACGCGCCAGCGCGCCGGACGCCCACGGCCGGCATCGACTTCGTCACCAGCCACGACGGCTTCACGCTGCGCGACCTGGTGTCCTACATCGAGCGGCGCAATGCTGCCAACGGGCACGCCGAACCGGACGGCGAGGCCTGGAACGACAGCGTCAACTGCGGCGTCGAGGGTCCGAGCGAGGATGTTTCGGTGCTCGCGCGTCGCTTGCGCGCCTGCCGCAATCGCCTGGCCACGCTGCTGCTCTCGCGCGGTGTGTCCATGCTGCTGGCCGGCGACGAAATGGGCAACAGCCAGAACGGCAACAACAACGCCTACTGTCAGGACAACCCGATCGGCTGGCTGGACTGGGACGGCCGCGAGGATCCCAACCGGGATCTGCGCGCCTTCGTCGCCGGGCTGATCGAGCTGCGGCGCGCACTGCCGGCGCTGGCGGCCGATCATTTCATCGACCACGACGGCCGGCGCAGCGACCGGCCGGGCATGGAACCGGACTACGCGCTGCGCTGGCTCAAGGCCGACGGCCGGCCCATGCTGGCCGGCGACTGGTACGCGGACGCGGCGAGCAGTCTGCTGTGCGAGATCAGCGATCGGCGCCAGCCGGGCCGCATCCTGTGGATTCTCAACGCCGGTCCGGAAACCTTGTCCTGCCCCCTGCCCGAAACCGCTGTGGGCGGCTGGCGCTGCCGGCTCGACACTGCCAGCGACAGCGGTTTTCCGGATCCAGGGAGCGCGCCGCTGGACGGTAAGATGAATGTAGCGGCCGAGTCGGTCCTGCTGCTGGTAGAGGAATCAACATGACGGCGTCTTTGCGCGAACGGGCGGCCCAGCGCGGCATCAGCGAGGGCTATCACGATGTGGCCGGGAACTGGCACACGGTCGGCGCGGAGACGCTCGAGCAACTGTTGGCGGCCCTGGGCCCGGATCTGGACCCGGAGACCGATCCGGCGCCGGCGCTTGGTCCCTGCTTCCTGCCGCCCGCGCTGTCCGAAGACCGCAAGCTCTGGGCCTTGAGCGTGCAGCTGTACGGTTTGCGCTCGGCGCGCAACTGGGGCATCGGTGATTTCGGCGACCTCGCTCAGCTGGCCGAACTGGCCGCCGAAGCCGGCGCCGCCGCCCTGCAGATCAACCCGCTGCACGCCCTCTACGCCTCGCGCCCCGGCCATTGTTCACCGTACTCGCCGTCCAGCCGGCTGTGGCTGAACCCGCTCTATATCGACATCCTGGCGGTTCCCGATCTCGCGACCTCGGAAACCGCGGTCCGCTTCATCGAGCAGGACAGCTTTCGCCGCCGCCTGGCGGCCCTGCGCGCCAGCCCGCGGGTCGATTATGCGGCGGTGGCAGCGCTCAAGCTGCCGCTGCTCAGGCTGCTGTTCGGCGAGTTCGTCGATCGGCACGCCGGACAGTGCAGCGAGCGCTACGCGGCGTTTGAAGCCTTTCGCGCCGCCGCCGGACGATCACTGCTCGATTTCGCCCTTTTCGAGGCGCTGGATCGCCGCCTGGTCGAGCGTCATCCGCAAGGGTGGGCGACCTGGCCTGCCCCGTGGCGCGACCGTGAGCCGGAAGCCTGCCGTGATTTTCTCAAGCGCCACCCGCGCGAGGTCCTGTTCCCCATGTACCTGCAGTGGCTGGCGCGCAATCAGCTGGAGGACGCACAGCGGCGGGCGCGCGCGGCCGGCATGCCGATCGGCCTGATCGCCGACCTGGCCGTCGGCGTCGACCCGGCCGGGGCCGACGCCTGGCGCGACCGCGAGCTGCTGGCCATGGACGCAGAGATCGGCGCGCCGCCCGATGCCTTCGCCGCCGAAGGCCAGGCCTGGAGTCTGCCGCCATGGCGGCCACAGGTGATGCAGACGCGCGCGTTTCGGCCATGGCGGGAACTGCTGGACGCCAACATGGCCGCGGTCGGCGGCCTGCGCATCGATCACATCATCGGCTGCGAACGCCAGTTCTGGGTGCCGCGCGGTTCCAGCGGGCGCGAGGGTGCCTACGTGGCCTACCCGCGCGATGCGCTGCTGACCGTGCTGGCCGAGTGCAGCCGCAGACATGCCGCCGTGGTGGTTGGCGAAGACCTGGGCACCGTGCCGGACGGTTTTTCCGAGCGCCTGGCCGGGTCCGGCATCCTGTCGACCCGGGTGGTGCGCTTCGAGCGCTACCCCAGCGGACTGTTTCGGCGCCCGTCCACCTATCCGGAACTGGCCTGCGCCTGCGCCGGAACGCATGACCTGCCGCCGCTGGCCGCCTGGCTGGAGGCCGGCCCGGCCGAGCCCGATCCCGGCGACGAACGCGCCCTGCTGCAGGCCGCGTTGGTCGACGCCGGCACCGAGCCGCGCTCCGAGGGTGTCGAGGACCGCATTGCCGCGGTGCACGAGTTCCTGGCCCGAAGCCCGTGCGGCCTGGTGCTGGTGCAGCTTGAGGACATCCTGGCCGAACGCGAGCCCGCCAATCGGCCGGGTACCGGTCCCGAGCAGCCGAACTGGCAGCGCAAGTACCAGCTCGAGCTGGCCGAACTGGCGGAGTGCCCAGCCTGGGGCCGAACGGCGGATTTGTTTCGCCGTGCCGGCCGGGAGCGGCCCTCGACCGAGTGAACCGGTTGCCCTGTTGAAGGGCTGATGCTGCCAGACGGGTGGCCGTCGCGGGCGCGAAACGTTGCTCAGGCTCCGGCCGGCTCGGCTTGACGGGCCAAACGCACCCGCTTCAAACGCAAGGCGTTGCCGACCACGAACAGGCTGGAGGCGGCCATGGCGGCGGCGGCCAGCATGGGCGAGAGCAGCAGGCCGACGGCCGGGTAGAGCACCCCGGCGGCGACGGGGATCAGCGCGGTGTTGTAGGCGAAGGCCCAGAACAGGTTCTGGCGAATGTTGCGCAGGGTGGCGCGCGACAGGGCAATCGCCTGGGGCACCTTGCTCAAGTCGCCGGCCATCAGCACCACGTCGGCCGACTCGATGGCGACATCCGTGCCGGTGCCGATGGCGATGCCGACATCGGCCTCGGCCAGGGCCGGGGCGTCGTTGATGCCGTCGCCGACGAAGGCGATGCGGCCGTGTTCTTCCTTGAGCCGCTGCAC
>SKKM01000085.1 GCA_007121485.1 Wenzhouxiangella sp.
GCGCGCGTGCTGGTTTCCACCGACCCGCTCAGGCTGCAGCCGCGTTTCGAAGGCCAGTTCCATGCCTCGGCCAGTCGCGAAACGGGTTTGGTCTTCTACGGCTTCAACATGGCCAACCCGGAGATCGGCCACCATCCCGACCCCGAACGGGCGCAGCGCAACCGCGCGCTCAGATGCGCCATTCGCGACGGCTTCGACTGGGAGGCCCGCAACCAGGTGTTCTACCAGGGCCTGGGCGAAGTCTTTCCCGGCGTCATCCCGCCGTTTCTGGCCGAGTTCGACCAGGAAATGGACCGGCGTTCCATCCAGCATGAGCCCGCCGCCGCGCGCGAGCGCCTGGAAGCGCACGGCTGGACGGAGCAGAGCCTGCCCGCGCTGGTCTATGGCCTGGAGTCCAGCATCGATCGGCGCCAGATGTTCGAGCAGTTCCGGGCCATGCTAGGCCGCATCGGCTACCCGCCCGACCGTGTGCGCAGCGCCGTTTTTCCCAGCTTTGGCGAATACAGCCGTGCCATCAGGGACGGCCAGATCGATGTGTTTCTGATGGGCTGGACCATGGCTTATCCCGATGCCCAGTACAGCCTGCAGTTGTTCTACGGCCCGCATGCCTCGCCCGGCGCGAACATGTTCAACTTCCTCGATCCGGACTTCGACGAGCTGTTCCGGCAGGCCTCGGTGATGCCGCCCAGTCCCGAACGGACCGCTCTGTATCGCCAACTCAACCGGCGCGTGATCGATGAGTGCGTGGTCATCGGCAGCCTGTCGCGCTTGCGGGTCCACCTGTGGCATCCCAGGATTCTCATGCTGCCGGACCGTGAAGCGGTCGGCGGCTTTTTCCTGCGTTTCGTGGGGGTGCAGGAGCCTGAGGCTTGACCCGAGCCCCGGATTTGCTGGTGTTTTCGCTGCGCAAGCTGGCCGGCGCCATGCCGCTGATTGTCGGGGTCACCCTGATCAGCTTTCTGCTGACCGTCTACTTCGGCCCCGATCCCACCCACGCGCTGCTGGGCAAGAACCCGACCGCGGCCGAGGTCGCGCAGCTCAGCGCCGAGCTGGGGCGGGACCGCTCCGCGCCGGCGCAGTACCTGGACTACCTTAGACGCCTGCTGACCCTGGACCTGGGACACAGCATGGTGACCGGCGAGCCGGTGCGGGCCATGCTCGCGCGCACCATTCCGGTTTCGCTGCTGTTGCTGCTTCCGGGCTTTGTCCTCGGCACCATCCTGGCCCTGGTGATGGCGGCGGTCGCGGCCTGGTACCGCGGCGGCTGGGTCGACCGCATGATCAGCGGCGTATCGGTGGTCGGCATGAGCCTTTCTTTCGTCGTCATCCTGATCGGGCTGCAGGCGGTGTTCGGCGTGTGGCTGGGCTGGTTCCCGGTGCGCGGCTGGAACGTGACGACCCTGCCGCAGTACCTGCACCACGTGGCGGTGCCGACGCTGGCTTTCATCGTCGCCAGCCTGGGCTACAATACCCGGTTTTTCCGCGCCGTCCTGGTAGCAGAACTCAACTCGGACCAGGTGCGCAACGCGCGAGCTTTCGGCGCCGGCCCCGTGCGTCTGATGCTCGTGCACGTGATCGGCAACAGCCTGCTGCCCATCCTGACCCGCACCCTGTTCTCTGTGCCCCTGCTGGTGTTGTCCGGCAGCCTGCTGATCGAGAGTCATTTCGGCATTCCGGGCGTCGGCAAGATTACCTTCGACGCGGTGATGTCCGGCGACCAGCCGGTGTTGATGGCGGTGGTGGGCTTGAGCGCGGTGCTGTTCGTGATCACCGTGACGGTTACCGACCTGCTGTGCCGTCTGGTCGATCCGAGGTTGCGGCAGGAATGAGCACGGTGGCGGGACGCCGGGTGCTTGCCCAGCTGATCCGACGGCCGCTGGGCCTGCTGTCGCTGGGCGTGTTCGCCGCCTATGCGCTAATCGCTGTCGGAGTCTGGCTGGGCTGGTGGGGCAGCGCCTGGTTCGAACTGGCCGGGCCGATGTGGGCGCCGCCGTCGCCGGAGCACTGGCTGGGAACCAATCGCCTGGGCCAGGACATCCTGATGCGTGCCGTGGCCTCGACCGCGACCGCCTTCGAGATCGCCGTGCCGGTGGCGCTGCTGAGCACGCTGATCGGTGCGCTGGCCGGCGGCGCGGCCGGCTATTTCAGTCATGGCTGGCTGGACGAGTTCCTGCTGTGGCTGATGGGCACGCTCGACGCCATCCCGTTCTACCTGCTGGTCGTGGCCCTGGCCTTTGCCCTGCAGGGCCACGCCTGGACCATGCACCTGGCCATGATCGCGGTGTTCTGGACCACCACGGCCCGCCTGGTCCGGGCCGAGACCCAGCGCATCCGCGAACTGCCTTATATCGACGCCGCGCGCGTGTCCGGGCTGGCACCGGCGCAGATCATCGGGCGCCACATCCTGCCCAACACCATGGCCATCCTGCTGGTGCAGGGCACCCTGGTATTCATTGCCGCGATCAAGGTCGAAGTGGTCTTGAGCTTCCTTGGCATCGGCACCCAGGACTCGATCAGCTGGGGCCTGATGATCGCCGAAGGCGCCCAGGAAATCCTGATCGGTCAGTACTGGAATTTCATTGCCGCCTCGCTTTTTCTGTTTGTGCTGGTGATGGCCTTCAACCTGCTGGCCGACCAGCTGCAGGACGTGCTCGACCCCCGGTCGCTGGATGCGCGGGCCCACCGCCATGCCTGAGACCTTGCTGCGCGTCTCCGGGCTCACCGTCCGGCTGCGGGGGAACGCCGAGACGGCCCTGGTCCGCGGCGTGGACCTGGAGATGTCGGCCGGCGAGATGCTCGGCCTGGCCGGCGAATCGGGCTCCGGCAAGACCCTGACCGGCCTGTCCATGCTGGGCTTGCTGCCCCCGGCTCTCCGGCTGGGCGGGACCAGCAGCATCCGCTGGCTGGGGCGCGAACTGGTTGGCAGCCGGGAGCGCGAGTGGCGGGGCTTGCGCGGGCGCGACATCGCGCTGATTCCGCAGCACCCGATGACCGCGCTCAATCCGGTCTCGACAGTGGGGCGTCAGCTGGCGCACTTGCTTAAGACTCGGCGCGGTCTGGATCGACATTCGGCCCGTGCAGAGTCGATCGGCTTGCTTCGGCGTCTGGCCATTGCCGAGCCCGAGGGCCTGCTGGGCCGCTATCCGCACGAACTGTCCGGCGGCACCTGCCAGCGCGCCCTGATTGCCATGGCCCTGGCCTGCCGGCCGCGCCTCATCATTGCCGACGAGATCACCTCGGCGCTGGATGTCACCACCCAGGCCACCATCCTTGAGCAGTTGACATTGTTGTGCCGCGAAACCGGCACGGCGCTGCTGCTGATCACGCATGACCTGGGGCTGGTGGCGCGCAGCTGCGATCGGGCGGCCGTGATGTATTGCGGCCGGATCGTTGAACAGGCCCCGGTCGAGGACCTGTACGCGCGCCCGCGTCATCCTTATACGGCCGCACTGCTGGCGGCGGTGCCGGTGCTGGACCGCGATGTCGACCGCCCGCTGGGCACCATCGAGGGGCAGGTGCCGGACCCGGCCGCACTTCCACTCGGTTGCGCGTTCGCGCCGCGCTGCGCGCAGGCCCTGGCGCGTTGCCGGACGGATGATCCCGGGCTGTCTGTCGAGGCTGATCGCGGCTACCGCTGTTTCGCCCCGCTGGAATAAGCCCTGGCCGCCCATTGCTGCCATCGATGGCCCGGGCGCTTGATTCCTGCATGGCTGCCCCCATCCTGTGGATAAGTTGGACATTGATTGGGGAGTCAACCCGTTATGCGTATGGACAAATTGACGGCCCGGTTCCAGCAGGCGCTGGGCGAGGCACAGAGTCTGGCAGTCGGCATGGATCACGCCATGCTCGAGCCGGA
>SKKM01000164.1 GCA_007121485.1 Wenzhouxiangella sp.
CAAAGCCCAGGCGCGGGCGCGGCAGCAGGCCCAGGCGCATCAGCACGGGCAGCTGGATCGCCAGCTGCAGGACGCCGGCGGCGAACACGCCCCAGGCCAGGGCCTTGACCGGCTCGTCGAAGCGCGCGCTGAACGCGACCGCGGCGACGATCATCGCCACGTTGAGCAGGGCCGGCGTCAGGGCCGGCAGGGCGAAACGCCCGAAGGTATTCAGGATGCCTCCGGCGAGCGCGGTCAGGGCGATGAACAACAGGTACGGAAAGGTGATGCGCAAAAGCTCGGTGGCCAGGGCCAGCTGCTCGGGATTGGCCATGAATCCGGGCGCAAAGACGCGCACGATCCAGGGCGCGCCGGCCACGCCCAGCGCGGTGATGATCAACAGCACCGCCATCAGCGTTCCCGCCGTGGCATCTATCAGGGACTTCAGCTCGGCCGGATCACCGCGCTCGCGGCATTCGGCCAGGACCGGCACGAAGGCCAGCGAGAAAGAACCCTCCGCAAACAGGCGGCGGAGAAAATTGGGAATCTTGAAGGCGACGAAAAAGGCGTCGGTGGCCGCGCTGGCGCCGAACCAGCGCGCCAGCACCATGTCCCGCACGAATCCCAGAATCCTGGAAATCAGGGTCATGGAGCCGAAGTTGAACGTCGAGCGCAGCAGGCTCATCGGCTCGGTCTCGTCCCGGCGCCCCGTTCAAACCGCTTGGATAGGCCGATCATCCTTGACGCAGGCCTGATTCCATCCGACAATGCTCTGCTACCTTTCTTACCATCAGATTCAGGAGTATTTAGTGGCCAACAGCGTTTCTGCCCGCAAGCGGGCCCGCCAGGCCGAGCGGCATCGCCAGCGCAACCAGGGCCTGCGGTCTCACGTCCGCACCAAGATCAAGAAGGTGCTGCGTGCCATCGAGTCCGGAGACAAGAACGCCGCCGAAGCGGCTTACAAGGCGGCCGTGCCGGCCATTGACCGCTCGGTTTCGCAAGGCATTATGCACGCGAACAAGGCAGCTCGACACAAGTCGCGCCTGAACCAGCACCTGCGCGGCATGTCGGACTGACCAACCGACAGGATTTTCGCCGGGCGACGGTTTCGTCCCCGGCGGAGCAGCGAGCCCTGGGAACCCTGGCCGGCTCGCTCCGGGCGGCGCCGCTGCGGACCCACGGGCCTCGAGGCTCTACAATGGACTGGTCAGCCAGAGGGAGCTCATCATGACGCGATGCATTCTTGCCGGGGTGGACGGCTCGGAACAGTCCGCCAAAGCCTTCAAATTCGCCCTTGAGCTGGCGCGCTCCTCCGGCGCCCAGCTGCACGCCTGTGCCGCCGTTTACGGCGCCGAGATCGAGATGGCCGAGCCCGAAGAACTGGCCGCGCTGAGCGAGCGGGTCAAGGCACGCATGCGTGTCGCCCTTGACAAGATCGAGGCCACCGCCGGTGCCGCGAATGTGGAGCTGACGGTCCATTTGCTCGAGGGCCATCCGGTTGAGGAAATGCTGGCCCTGGCCGGACGCCTGGGTGTCGACCACATCGTGGTCGGGCATCGCAGCAAGGGCTTGTTCGAGCGTCTGTTGATGGGCTCGGTAGCCAAGCGGGTGGTGGATTTCGCGCGCTGCAGCGTCACCGTGGTGCGCTGAAAGCCAACGCCTGAACGGGCGAATGCCTTAGCCGGCGACGCGATACCGCTGCAACAGGATCTTGACCCGGCGGACGTACTCCTGCGTTTCCGGAAACGGCGGGATGCCACCGTGTCGACGCACCGCGTTTTCCCCGGCGTTGTAGGCGGCGATCACCCGGGTCAGGTCGCCCTCGAACTCATTGATCAGCCACGCCAGGTAGGCGGCCCCGCCGGTGATGTTTTCCAGCGGGTCGAACACGTTGGCCACGCCGAAACGCCTGGCCGTGGCGGGCATCAACTGCATCAGGCCCTGCGCCCCGGCATGCGAGACTGCGTCCGGCTCGAACCAGGACTCGGCATGCATCACCGCGCGGATCAATGCCGCATCGACGCCGAACACTTCGGCGACCGTTTCGATTTCGGCCTGGAAGCGCCCGTTGAACAGCGGGGTGCGATACCAGTCGACGCCGGTCCTGCAGGTGCCGAAACAGCCCAGGTTGCGGACCCGGTAGCGCGTGGTGTCCGGTTTGCGATCGGTGAACACGGTGATGCCGTTTTCGTCGACATAGGTGTAGACCTGCGCCGACGCCGAGGGTGCGACCAGCCATAGAACGATCAACAGCAACAGCCATCCGGACTTCATGACGCGCGCATCAGCCCCCACTCGAATCAAAAGCCACCGGTGACCGACAGCCCGCCGTCAGCCGTGAGCACCTGCCCCGACAACCAGCCGGAATCCGGGCCGCACAGGAAGGCAATCACGCGGGCGATGTCCTCCGGCTCGGCCAGACGGCGCAGCGGTGTCGTCGATTCAAAATAGCGCACCATGCGTTCGTCTTCCAGCAGGGCGCGGGCAAAATCCGTCTTGACCAGGCCTGGCGCCACGGCATTGACGCGGATGCCGTCGCTGCCCAGTTCCAGCGCGAGGTTGCGAACCAGCTGGTTTTCCGCCGCCTTGGACATGCCGTAGACGCCGATCATGCGGTTTCCGAACAGACCGGCGATCGAGGAGACCAACACCACCGCGCCGCCGCCGGCGGCTTTCAAATGCGGCCGCGCCAGATGGGCCAGGCGCATGGCGCTGAACACGTTGTTGCGCATGATCAGGTCGAAGGCCTGCTGGTCGACCTGATCCGACGGCCCGTAGACCGGATTGCTCGCCGCGTTCATCACCACCGCGTCGAGCCGGCCGAAGGCCGACACGGCGCCCTCAATCAGTCCGCCCAGCTGCTCCTCGTGCCCGATGTGGCAGGGAATCGCGCGCGCCTCGCCACCGGCCGCCCGGATGGCCTCGGCAACCGGCTCGCAGCTATCGTGGCTGCGGCTGGACACCACCACCCGCCAGCCCCGCCCGGCCAGCAGTTCGGCGCTGGCACGGCCAATGCCGCGGCTGGATCCGGTAATGACCGCAACGGGCTGATTCATGTCGTCCTCCTTGCCATTGACTCGGCATCAAGATACCTGCGGCACTTGATGCTCGGCATTTGCGGCGCGTGTCCGCAAATCCCTCCGCTACGGGTTGCCGTCTAGCCTGCAGTGCTCACGCCAGGGTCACCAGGCCGTCGGCCGCGAGGTGATCCACGCAGTTCAGCCTCAATGCGCGCCAGTCGCCGCCAGCCTGGAGTTGCAACTCCGTCCACGAAGCATTGTACAAGCTCACGTTGAGCGAGCGCTGCCAGCGTTCGTCTTCCCCGAGGAGTTCCGCGGCCAGCGTGCTGATCACACCGGCAGAGCTGACCACCACGATATTCCTGCCGGCCAGCAGCTGGGCGCGCCAGGCATCAATCGGGGCGAGCACGCGCCGGCGAAAATCCGGCCAGGAACCATTGTCGGGGTCCACCAGCCGGCCGCTTTGCCAGTGCTCCAGAACCGCCGGAAACCAGTCGAGGAAGGTCTGCAGAAAAGTCACCGGATCGGCGAAGGCCTGCTCCGGCGGCACCTCGAGCTCCAGCTCGACCGCCTGGGCCAGCGCATTTTTCATCAGTTCGGCGACCCGGTACTCGTTGAGATCCGGATCGATGTGCGCCTCGGCGCGCGCGGGCAAGGCGTTCAGGGTCTGGCGATGGCGCCGCAGGCTGCCGCTCCAGGCCGGCCAGCCGCGGTCGAGCTCATCGGCCAGGCGTAGTCCCAGCCGCCGGCTCTGTTCCTGACCCGTGGCCGAGAGGCGGTCGTAGTCCTCGCTGCCCAGGCTGCCCTGCCCGTGCCTGAGCAGGATCAGCCGGGCCTGAAAGTTGCTGCCCTC
>SKKM01000206.1 GCA_007121485.1 Wenzhouxiangella sp.
ATCCGCTGGTGGCGCAGACGCGCCCCCACCTCTTCCTCGGCGGCACCGACCGGCAGCCTCAGCTGGCTCGGTTCGACGCTGTCACCGTCATGTGCTGGTTTTTTATTAGTCATCGTTACGTCTGAGACTCCGTATTTCACGCGCCTCGGGGGAATCTGGAAAGACCGCTTCCAGACGGCTGGCATACCGCTCCGCTTCCTGCGGATTGTTCAGGCCATTCTCGATCATGAAGCCCAATCGGAGACTGCCCGGGAATTCATTCGACACGCTTTCGAACCGCTGCAGGAAGGCACGCGCGCGCATCAGGTCACCGCGCTCCAGCGACAGTTCCGACAACTGCAGCAGGGGGTCGGAAAAGTCTGGCGCGATCGCGATCGCCTCGCGCAGGAACATCTCGGCATCGTCGAGACGATTGTTGCGCAGCGCGCAGGCCCCGGCGTTGCTGAAGGCGACTTCCGGGGTGCTGTAGAAGGGGTCCTCGAAAGCGCGTTCGAACCGACGCTGCGCGTCTTCATACTGGCCCTGTCGGCACAGGAACACGGCATAGGCGTTCTGCGTGGCGCCGTCGTTGGGCGCCAGCCTGGCAGCCTCGCGATAATGATGCCCGGCCTGGCGTACATTGCCCAGGCGCTCGTTGATCAGGGCGAGCGTGACGTGGGCGGGCGTATGCTGCGGATCATGGCGCAGGGCAATCTGGAGGTTTTCCATCGCGATCTGCAGCTGTCCGCGCTCGAAATATCCGACCCCGAGGCGGGTATGGATTTCAGCCGAGCGCACCGGACTGATGCGGTCCATGCCGGTTCGGCCCTGCTGCGGTGTTTCCGGCGCCGCGGCGCAGCCGGCCAGCAGCAGCGCGCTCAGTGCGGCAAGCAGAACCAACCGGCAACAGCGCGTCATGCCATCACCACCTGCCGCGCCAGTTGCTCCTGGACCAGGCGACGGCGCTCGCTGGGGCTCAGCAACTTGCCGACGAGCTGGCCACAGGCCGCGTCGATGTCATCGCCGCGCGTCTTGCGCACGGTCGTGATGATGCCCGCGGCCCGCGTGATCTTCTGGAACTCGTAGATCGCGGCATCCGACGACGGACTGAAAGGCGTGCCCGGGAATGGATTGAAGGGGATCAGGTTGATCTTGCAGGGCAGACCGTTGAGCAGGCGCACCAGCCCGCGCGCCTGTACCGGCTGATCGTTGACCCCGTCGATCATGGTGTATTCGAAGGTGATCGAACGGCGCTGCCGGGCGCGCACGTAGCGGTGGCAGGCCGCCATGAGATCCGCCAGGGGATACTTGCGGTTGAGCGGCACCAGCCGCTCGCGCAACTCGTCGTTCGGCGCATGCAGGGATACGGCCAGCGCGAACTCCTCTCCGGCCGCCAGATCTTCGATACCGGGGACCACACCGGCGGTCGAGATGGTGACGCGCCGGGAGGCCAGGCCGTAGGCCAGGTCGTCGCGGAGCAGCGACAGCGCGGGCTTGACCGCATTCAGATTGAGCAGCGGCTCGCCCATGCCCATGAAGACGACATTGGTGACCCGCCTGGCGCCGAGACGTGGATCGGCCAGGGCCTGGACCGCATACCAGACCTGGCCCGAGATTTCGCCGGCGTCCAGATTGCGCTTGAAGCCCTGGGTCGCCGTCGAGCAGAAGGTACAGTTCAGCATGCAGCCGACCTGCGAGGATATGCACAGGGTGCCGCGGGTCTCTTCGGGGATGAAGACCGTCTCGATGGCACTGCCGCCGCTTTCGCTGAGCAACCACTTGACCGTGCCATCGGCCGAAACCTGCTCGCGGATGGGCCGCGGCGGACGAACCTCTGCGACGGCTTCGAGCCGCTCGCGCAGGGCGCGAGACAGGTCGGTCATCAGCGCGAAATCCGTGACCCCGCGCTGATGAATCCACTGCAGCAACTGCCGCGCGCGGTAGGGTTTTTCGCCGAGTCCGGCGAAAAACGCCTCCAGAGCAGCCCGATCTAGCCCGATAAGGTTGGTTTTCATGTCAGCCGAAACGGGCATGCGGCGCGGCTCGTCACTCCGGTTAAGCTCTTGAGTATATCTCATTGACTCCGAAGAAAAAAGCTATTTCCTGACTGGCGGTTTCCGGCGCATCCGAGCCGTGCACGGCGTTGGCGTCGATGCTGGCGGCGAACTCCGCCCGAATCGTCCCCGGCGCGGCCTGGCGCGGGTCGGTGGCGCCCATCAGTTCCCGGTTGCGGGCAATCGCATCCGGTCCCTCGAGCACCTGGATCATCACCGGCCCGGAACTCATGAACTCGACCAGGTCGGTGAAAAACGGACGCTCACGATGCACCGCGTAGAAGCCCTCGGCCTCCTCGCGGGTCAGGTGCTTCATGCGCGCAGCCACGATTTTCAGTCCGGCCCGTTCGAAGCGGGCATAGATTTCGCCAATGACGTTCTTGGCCACGGCATCGGGTTTGATGATCGAAAGCGTTTGTTCCATCTGGGGTTCCTTGGGGATGCGAGAAAGAAGACAACTCAACTCCCCATTTTACCTTGACTGCGGGCTCTCGGCACCCTTTTGCGCGGCAATGGGAGCAGTGGTCACAGCGCTGCCCCACCCCCTCACGACGCCCAAGCTAAACTCACGCGCATGCAAACGCGCATGAAAACAATTCTCAGGCTGGCGCTGCTCGCGCCGCTGACACTGGCCTTTTGCCATGTGCACGCCGCGCCGACCGAGGTCATCATCGCGAGCGCCAAGAAAAGCCCGATCAGCGACCCGATCGAAGCGCTTGGGACGCTGCGGGCGCGCGAGGCGGCCGACATTACCGCCAGTATCACCGAAACCATTTCCGAGATCCGCTTCCAGGATGGCGAGCGCGTTCGGGCGGGCCAGGTCCTGGCCACCCTGACCAACAGGGAGCAGCTGGCCGAACTGGCCGGCACCGAGGCCGACCTGGCCGAGGCCAGGCGGCAGTATGAGCGCATTCTGGACCTGGCCGAGCGCGGCCAGGAGTCCCGGGCCATGCTCGACCAGCGCCGCCGTGAGCTCGAGACTGCGCAGGCGCGCCTGTCCGGCGTCGAGGCGCGCCTCAGCGACCGCCTGATCACGGCGCCCTTCGACGGCGTCCTGGGCTTGCGCAACGTGTCGGTGGGCAGCCTGATGACCCCGGGCCGGGTGCTCACCACGCTGGTCGACGATTCGGTGCTGCAACTGGACTTCGGCGTCCCCGAACTGTTCCTGGCCATCGTCGAGCCCGGCCTGGTCCTCGAGGCACGGTCGCGGGCCTGGCCGGACCGGGTGTTTCGCGGCGAGGTGGTCAGCCTGAGCAACACCGTCGACCCGGTGACTCGGGCTTTCCAGGTTCGGGCCGAACTGCCCAATCCTGGCGCGGCGCTCAAGCCCGGCATGTTGATGACCGTCACCCTGGCCGGCGGCCAGAGAGATGCGGTGCTGGTGCCCGAAGAGGCCATCCTCAGCCGGGGCCGCAGCCATCATGTGATGGTGGTTGCCGACCCGACCGGCGAGACGGTGGTCGAGCGTCGCACGGTCGAACTCGGGCGCCGCTTTCCCGGCCAGGTGGAGATCGCCAGCGGCCTGGACGATGGCGAGCGCGTGGTCATCCACGGCGGGTTTCGCCTGGGCGACGGTCAGAGCGTGCGCGTCCGAGCCGAGGTCGACGGCTCGGAGTCGCTGGCCCAGGTCCTGGCGGACGCGCCAAGCTCATGATCCTGTCCGACCTCGCCGTCACCCGGCCGGTACTGGCCTCGGTGGTCGCCCTGCTGCTGGTCATTTTCGGCCTGGTTTCGTTCTCGCAGCTGCCGCTGCGCGAGTATCCCGATATCGA
>SKKM01000024.1 GCA_007121485.1 Wenzhouxiangella sp.
CCGGGGTTTCAGCTTTCGCGACGACGGCCCGCTGGACATGCGCATGGACCCGACCCGGGGCGAGCCCGCTTCGGCCTGGCTGGCCCGGGCTGACGAAGATGAACTGGCGCGAGTCATCCGTGACTACGGCGAAGAACGATTTGCACGCAGGATCGCAAGAAGCATCGTGAAGGCGAGAACCGAGCAGCCCCTGACCGGCACCGCGAGACTGGCGGCAGTGGTTGCGGCGGCGGCCGGTCCTTCCGCCCCGGAACGCCATCCGGCAACCCGCACCTTCCAGGCCATCCGCATTCACATCAACGATGAGCTGGGTGCGCTTGAGCGTGCGCTGGCGCTGGGTGTGGACGTGCTGGCGCCGGGCGGGCGTTTTGTCGTGATCAGCTTTCATTCCCTGGAGGATCGCCGGGTCAAGCAGGCCTGGCGCGCGCTGGCCAGGCCGCCGGCCGGTTCGCGCCGGATGCCCCTGGAGCGCCCGTTCCGCCCGAGCCTGAAGCTGGTCGGCGGCCTGGTGCGCCCCGACGCCGACGAATGCGCCGCCAATCCGCGCGCGCGCAGTGCGCGCATGCGCGTGGCCGAGAAACTGCTGGAGGCGGCGGCATGACGCGCTGGCTGCTGTTTGCCGTGCTGCTGATCAGCCTGATGGCCAGCGCCATGGGCATCGTCGTGCTGCGCCACGAGTCGCGCCAGCTGTTCGGTGCGCTGCAGGCCGCGGCCGCGGATCGGGACGTGGCCAGCGTGGAATGGAGCCGGCTGCAGCTGGAGCAGGCGTGGCTGGCCGAGACCGGGCGGGTCGAGCGCGAGGCGCGCGAGCGCCTGAACATGCAGCGGCCCGGCCAGGTCGGCATCCTGGTGGAGCAGCGATGAGCGCGCCGAACCCGCATGCACGCCGGCTGATCCGCGTCTGGCTGACGGCAGGGATCATGCTGACGATCGCCTTGCTGATGGTCGTGCGGGCGGTCAACCTGCAGATTACCGAGGCCGAGTTCCTGCAGGGCCAGGGCGAGGCCCGTTTCCTGCGGCAGGTGGCGATTCCGACCGTGCGCGGCAACATTCTCGACCGCAACGGCGAGCCGCTGGCGGTTTCCACGCCGGTCGAATCGGTCTGGGCGCATCCCGGTGAACTGCTGCAGGTGATCGATCGCCTGCCGGCGCTGGCGGCCTTGCTGGAGACCCCGGCCGACGCCCTCGAACGCAGGCTGACCCAGCGCGCGACGCGGGAGTTCGTGTGGCTGCGCCGGCGCATCAATCCGGACCTGGCCGACGAGATTCGCGCCCTGGCCATCCCCGGCGTGTTTTTCCAGCGCGAGTACCGCCGCTTCTACCCGACCGGCGAGGTGACCGCCCAGATCCTCGGCTTCACCAATATCGACGATGTCGGCCAGGAGGGCCTCGAACTGGCCTACAACTCCTGGCTGCAGGGCGAGCCGGGCGCCAAGCGCGTGATCAAGGACCGCCTCGGGCGCGTGGTGCAGAACGTCGAGTTGGTGCGCGATGCCCGGCCGGGCCGCGACCTGCAGGTGACCCTGGATCGGCGCCTGCAGTACCTGGCCTTCCGTGAGCTCAAGACCGGGGTGCTCGACGTCGGCGCCAGCTCCGGCAGCGTGGTTGTGCTCGATGTGGCCACCGGCGAAATCCTGGCCATGGTCAATTTCCCGTCCTACAACCCGAACGCCTCGATCCGCGCGGTCGGGGAAAACATGCGCAACCGCGCGATGACCGATGTCATCGAGCCGGGCTCGGTGATCAAGCCCTTCGCCGTGGCTGCCGCGATGGAGGCGGGTCTGGCCTATCCGGAAATGCTGATCGACACCACCCCTGGCACGATGCGGGTGTCCGGCCATACCATCCGCGACATTCGCAACTTCGGCCCCCTGACCGTGGAGGGCGTGCTGGCGCGCTCGTCCAACGTCGGCATGGTCCAGCTGGTCCTGTCCATGGACGCGCGCCATCTCTGGGGCGTTTACTCGCGCCTGGGTTTCGGCACGGTCACCGGCACCGGCTTTCCCGGCGAGTCGGCCGGCGTGCTGCGCGACTTCGAGCGCTGGCGCAAGCTCGAGCAGGCGACGCTGTCCTACGGCTATGGCCTGTCGGTGACGCCGCTGCAGCTGGTTCGCGCGATGGCCGCCATTGCCGACGACGGTCGCCTGCGCCAGCCCAGCTTCATACTGGGCACGGACAATCCGGTGATTTCCGTGCTGGATCCCGACCTGGCCCGCGACATCAACCGGATGCTCGAGGCCTCCACGCTCGCCGGCAGCACCGGCACACGGGCCCAGGTGGCCGGCTACCGCGTTGGCGGCAAGACCGGCACCACGCGCAAGATCGGAGCTGGCGGCTACGAGTCGCGCTATGTGTCCAGCTTTGCCGGTTTCGCGCCGGCTTCGCGGCCGCAGCTGGCGGCCGTGGTCGTGATCAACGATCCGACCGGCGGCGAGTTTTTCGGCGGCGCCGTGGCCGCGCCGGTGTTCAGCCGCGTCATGGAC
The DNA here is from genome assembly GCA_007121485.1 of Wenzhouxiangella sp. Classification (GTDB taxonomy): domain Bacteria; phylum Pseudomonadota; class Gammaproteobacteria; order Xanthomonadales; family Wenzhouxiangellaceae; genus Wenzhouxiangella. The sequence continues at coordinate 2,484 of SKKM01000024.1, forward strand.
GCCGCGCTGCGCCTGTCCAGCATTCCCCCGGATGACCTGGACGTGCTGATGGCGGCGACGGGAGAGCGTCCATGAGCGGGTCTGCGCCGGGCATGAACTGGTCGGCCCTGCTTGACGGCCTGGCGCGTCCGGAGGGCGAGGTCAGCATCAACGACCTGTGCCTGGATTCCCGGCATGTCCGGCCGGGAGCGCTGTTCGTCGCCGTGCAGGGCGGCAGCCGGCATGGCGCCGAGTTCATCGACGCCGCGCTCGCCGCCGGTGCGGTCGCCATCCTGCATGACGGGCGCAGCCCCGTGCCGGCCGAACTGGCGGTGCCGGCGCTGGCGGTGCCGCAGCTGGAGCAGCACCTGGCCACGCTGGCTCAACGTCTCTGGCCCGAGGTTTCGGCCCTGGACCTGGTGGCCGTGACCGGCACCAACGGCAAGACATCTGTCGCCTGGCTGCTGGCGCAGGCGCTGGACGGCGCGATGCTGGGCACGCTGGGAATCGGCCGGCCGGGAGCGCACCATGCCGGCACGCACACCACGCCCGACCTGTTCAGCGTCTACCGTGAACTGGCCGGCCTGGCGCGCGCCGGGATCGAGCGCGTGGTCCTGGAGGCGTCTTCCCATGCGCTCGACCAGGGCCGCCTCAAGGGTCTGCGCTTCAGCTGCGTGATCTTCACCGGCCTGGGGCATGACCATCTCGACTACCACCGGGATCTCGAGGCCTACTTCGCGGCCAAGGCGCGCTTGTTCACCGAGTTCGCCAGCCGGCGCCAGATCATCAACCTCGACAACGCCTACGGCAACGAACTGGCCGAACGCCTTGCTGGAGCGCCCGGGCTGATCGGCTACACGCTGGGTGATCGGACGGCTGCGGCTGCTCGCCTCGAGCCGCTGCGCATCGACCTGTCCGGCCTCGGCGCGCGCCTGCACATCGATGGCCGGAGCATCGAGCTGGATTCCGGCCTGCTGGGGCGGATCAACCTGCACAACCTGGCCATCGTCGCCCTGGAGCTGGACGCCCGCGGACAGCCGCCGCGGGAGATCTCGGCGCGCATCGCCCGGCTGCGGCCCGTGCCCGGTCGCATGCAGGTCCTGCACGACCGCCATGGCCGCGCCGCCGTAATCGACTACGCGCATACCCCGGATGCGCTGGAAAACGTGCTGCTCAGCCTGCGCGAGCTCGGCGCCGAGCGCATCTGGTGCGTGTTCGGCTGCGGCGGCGAACGCGACCAGGACAAGCGCCCGCGCATGGGCAGAATCGCCGAATCGCTGGCCGACCGGGTCATCCTGACCGACGACAATCCGCGCGGCGAAGACGGCACGGCGATCATCCG
>SKKM01000177.1 GCA_007121485.1 Wenzhouxiangella sp.
ACAACCATCGTCGCCAGCGCCGCCAGGCCGAACAGGGCCACGGCGAACAGGGTCACGGGCAGCAGCGCGATCACGCTGTGCAGCATCAGCGCGGGCACCGCGCTGCCGGCATGCAGATGCGGCGCGCCGAGCAGGCGCAGCGGGCGGGCCGAGGACGTCATGCGGCGGCCTCCGCGGTCGCCAGCTGCCGGGCCCGGCGGTGCTGCAGCTTGGCCGCCCGGAACATCTGCACCAGCGGGATATGCGAGGGGCAGACGTAGGAGCAGCAGCCGCATTCGAAGCAGCGCTCCAGGTGCCATTCATCGACCATGGCTTCCACTTCTCCGCGGCGCGCCAGCAGTCCCAGTTCGGCCGGGTGCAGCTGGACCGGGCAGGCGGCCACGCACTCGCCGCAGCGGATGCAGGACGTCGGCTGCGGGAGGCGGGCCGCCGAGCGGGCGGATACCGCCACCAGGCCGGTGCTTGCCTTGGTGATGGGCCGCTCCAGCCCGGCCAGGGAACGGCCACGCATCAGGCCACCCAGCAGCACCCGGTCCAGCTCGGCTTCGGCGCCGGCCCGGGCCAGCGCGAAGCCGACCGGGGTGCCCAGCGGGACGCGGTAGTTGCCCGGCTCGCGCAGGCCGTCGCCGGCCAGGGTCAGAAGCTGGTCGGTCACGACCCGCCCGCCGCCGAGCAGGCGACCGATCTCGGCTACCGTGCCCAGGCTGAACACCACCGCCTCGGCGGCGCTGAAGTCGCGGCTGTCGGCGGCCAGGCGGCGCAGCAGCAGTTCGGCCGCGCCCTGCGGGTAGCGCGGAGGCAGGATGCGCAGGGTCGGGCAGGGTCCGTCCACGGCGCCGTCCAGCATCGCTCCGGCGGCCTCGCCGTCCGGGCTTTCCACGGCCAGCACCGCCTGGTCGGTTTCCAGCACCCGCAGCAGGCAGCGCAGCCCGCTGAGCAGGTCGCGAGCATGCCTGGCCAGCAAGGCGGGCACGCGGCAGAAGCCCGGTTCGCCCTCGATGCCGTTGATCACCAGCACGCGCACGCCGCGCTCGCGGGCGCGCGCCAGGCGCAGGTGGGTCGGCCCGGCCTCGCCGCCCTGGCCGACGATGCCGGCCTCGCGGATGGCCAGCAGCAGTTCATCGGGCCTGCAGCGCTCGGCAACCAGCGCCGGTTTCAAGACTTCTTCCTGGGTATCGCCCGGCAAGGGGGCCAGTTCGATCTCGCGGACCGTGCCGGTCTCGGCGTCGGCCTGCTCGGTGATCCGAACCACGCGGCCGGTCGCCGGTGCGTGCAGCGGCACGGCGCTGTCGTCCTCGGCCCGGGCCAGCAGCTGACCGCGCTGTACTTCGTCGCCGGCGCGTACCACGGCCACCGAGGCGGCGCCCGCATGCTGGCGCAGCGGCAGGCGCAGCAGCGGGGCGAAGGCGAGCTGACGGATCAGCCCATCGCCGTCACTTCGCTCCGTTACCGGCAGCCTGATGCCGCCCGCAAATCCTGCTCGCAACCCGAACATTCCCGGCAAGCCTTAGTTGAACTTCTCGCCGCGCGCGATCCAGCGCTCGATGTCGGGAGCGCTGCGGTCGCGCGGCAGGCCGGGATGGATGATGCCCTCCTTGCAGCGCTCGGCGGCCTTGACCAGGTCGCTGTACGGCCCGCCGTTGGGGTCCTTGATCTCCGCCTTGCCCTCGCTGTTGTAGGCGAAGATGCGCGGGTTGATCAGGGTGCACTCGTCGCAGGCCGAGCACTGGGGCGTGTCGATCCACGGGGCCATGTAGTCGCCGTCGGCGGCCGGCGCGGGGGCTGCCGGGGCGCTCCTGGCCGGTGCGGCCGCTGCCGCCGGAGCGCCGGTCGCGGCGGCTGCCGTCGCGCCCTCCTCCCCGGACAGGCGCAGCAAAGAATCACTCAAACGCCCGATCAGCTCGGCGCGCACCTCTTCAACCAGCGCTTCGCGGTCGGTCGCCGGCGTGGCCGCCGGTTCCGCCAGCTCGCGCAGCAGGCGCCAGAAGTGCATCCGGTCCTCGCAGGAGGCGACCAGATCGGACGACACCAGCAGCCGGCCGGGCTCGCCGCCGGGCAGCAGGTGCCAGATATACGGGAAGCGATCCTCGCGCTCGTCTTCGGCCAGCTCGAGGTATTCGGCCAGCGGCAGCATGCCGTCGTGCCAGGCCTCCTTGGGCACGGCGCGGAAGTGCTTGCGGAAGCGGCCCTCGGTGGCGGCGAAATCGGCGAAGGTCAGCGGCAGGTCGAGCTCGCGCTCGATGCCGTGGCGGCGGTAGCGCAGCTTGTAGTCCGGCCAGTCGGCATCCGGCGCCGGGTTGCCGCTCAGGTCCAGGCAGTCGCGCAGGTTGGGACCCTTGCCAGGCTTGTATCGGAACAACGGATAGGCGCGCGACTCCACCGCCATCTTGGCCTGGGCGTAGCCGGCATCATCCGCGATGCCGTGCTCCGGCTGGCATGATGTGTAGCAGTTGAACACCGCCGGCATGCGGCTGGTCAGGCCCTCGATGAAGCCCTCGATCATGTGGCTGGGCTGGGCGATGGTGCTCTGCAGCACGTAGCTGGTGCGATGCGCGATGGCCAGCAGGCCCATCTCCTTGCGCAGCTCCTGCTTGCCCTTGGCGGCCGCACCGAAGGTTGCCATGTCCGAGACCTGGCCGAAGTAGCCCGAGGTGCAGGCCTGGCCGCCGGTATTGGAGTAGACCTGAGTGTCGAGGATCAGCACCTTGATCGGCTTGCCCGACATCATCAGGCGGGACAGGTTCTGGAAGCCGATGTCGTACATGGCCCCATCCCCGCCGATGGCCACCACCGGCGGACACAGGGCGTATTCCTCGTCGGAAAAATCGCGCCAGTCGAAATGCTCCAGGGCCTCGCGGTCCTCAGGCCTGGCCTGCTCGCCGGCCAGCTCCAGCTCGGCCTCGCGCACGGCGCGGAAGCCTTCGGCCATCTTGCTCATGTGACCTTCGAACACACCCATGGCGAGCGAGGGGCTGTCCTGGAACAGGTGGTTGGCCCACGGGAAGGGATAGGGGTTGTAGGGGAAGGTCGAGCCCCAGACCGACGAGCAGCCGGTGGCGTTCAGGATTCCCATGGATGCGCGTCCGCGCCCGGTGGTGCCGCCGGTGTAGCGATCGCGCAGGGCTTCCAGCTCGCGGATCAGGCCGGAGATGCGCTTGAGCCAGTCGCCGTCGATGCTGCTCGAGGCGCGGTCGGCCCGGCTGGCCTGGTCGACCAGCTCGCTCACGCTCAGGCGGCTGCCGGCGCCGCCGGCCAGGTCGTCCAGGTGGCTGATGTCCAGCCCGTCGACCAGGGCCTGGCGCACGCGCTGGCTCAAGCTCTCGATCAGCTCGTCCAGGCGCGCCACCTGGGCCTTGACCCGCGGCTGCATCAGCGCTTCGACGGTGGCGGTGAACAGGCGCACCACGGTCTTTTCCGAACAGCCCAGGCAGGCGCCATCGCCGCTGGTGAACGGCAGGTAAATCTCTTTTTTCAGCAGGATGTGGTCGAGCACGCCGATGGCCTGTTCGAGGTCGTCGATGCGGATGAAGTCGTCGTTCGTGCTCGGCAGATCGCGCCAGATGTCCCATTGCTTGCGCAGGGCATCCAGCGAAGATTCGGTCTGGGTGATCTGCTCCAGCGCGTTGTCCTCGCATACGGCCACGCACTCCGCACAACCCTTGCAGGTTTCCGGGTTGATGGTGATGCTGAGCAGGCCGCCGCTGCCGGCTTGCTTGCTCTCGCGCTGGGCGTAGAAGGGACGGGTCAGCGCCCACTGGAAATCGCCCAGGGCGGTTTCCAGCCAG